>NZ_JAKFZO010000014.1:0-123432 GCF_021654175.1 Pseudoalteromonas sp. MMG024 | reverse complement strand
CGCGGCAAACAAAAACTTTAAGAAAGCATTATTGTATTCAACACCAAATGAAGAAGGGTTGTTAGATGAAGCTAAAAAGGTTGAAATGCTGAAGCTTTGGTTCTTGAGTACGCACTCTGTATTGAACAGCCAACCAATGTTTAAAAAAGAAAATCATCCACATGCATTTAATATTAAGAACAAGAAATATCTTGTATATGGTTTCCCTTTAAGCAACAAAGTGTGTGAAGAGTTAGATGACTCGGCACCTATAGTAGATATTCGTGTTAGAAATCTTAGTGAAGATCAGACATTCATTTTAAAATTTGGGAAGCAAAGACTAACACTGCTAGCCAAGCGACTCGATGATTCGCCCGTAATAGATCATGTTAATTATTGTGAGTTTACATACGCGCTCAAAGAAAGTCTGCTAACTCACAAGGATGCTCGAAAATCACCATACCCCATGTATGAATCGTTATTTAGTCTAGCATTGAGACCTTATAGGGATGCTGATTTAGTTACAAATACTGTTTAGGTTTTTGAAAACTATGTTCAGAATTTATCTAGAAGAAGCATCAATAGTAACGGTTATTGATTGTAGCGAGACTAAAAACGAATATCTTGGAGAAGTTCTGTTTGGGGTAATCAAAGAGGATGAATCATTCAGGTATCGTCCTTTTGAGCAAGTTACTACCTCCAAAATAGTAGAGGTACTAGAAGTTGATGACAAATTAGAAATAAATACAATAAATGGGACTTGCTACATTATTGATAAAGAACTGAGCTTTTTTGCAATAACAGCAGAAGAGCTAGTTATTATGAAAGCAGGACAATACTTGCCATCACGAATAATCCAACTTAGGACTAAACATTATTTGTAGTCTTAGATAGTTGTCTGAATTAACCAGAAGGTTAATTGGATAATAATCATTGAAAGATGAATATGCTTTAGAGACAAAAATTTCCCTTGTAAGTTACAGGTTGAATGAACTATTAGTAGGTCAAGTGACCTTGTGGCCATCTTTAAAAAAGTAAAATGCTACATGTTTAAAACCAACTCAACTGTAATGGGCTTTATAGTATTTGCATCAGCTTTTTACGAGATACGTCATATCCCGCTTTTTATTCTTGAAATCAATCAGCTAAATTAACGGCATAAAGGAAAAATCAATCCATGACATTTGACGAATTAGTCGAAAAAAGTAAAGAACAAGTGGCTTCAAACCACAAGTCTGAAAAAATTGAAATATCGGAGAAGTGGACACAAGGTCGAACTGTTTTTGGTGGGCTTTCCGCTGGGCTATTATTGGCAGCCTCCGAACAAGTTGTATCTGCGGAAAAAGAATTACACTCCGCATATACCAGTTTTATTGGACCTTTACTTGCAGATACTTCATTTGAAATCGATGTCTCTATCTTGCGAGAAGGAAATAATGTAGTACAAGTTCTCGCCAAAGCTATGCAAAATGGACAAGTAGCGGTGTTGCAACAATCAAGCTTCGGTATAAAAAGAGCAAGTTCTGTAGAGCTGAATAATATTCAATCTCATAGTATGGAAATAATTACCGAAGCAACGCTTGATCAGAGTAAATTAATAATGGCACCTAACTTTCTTCAACATTTTGAGTTTGCTCTTACAAATGGAAAAGAACCATTTTCTGGAAGTGATGACTCAAAAGATGCATTGGTGTATAACACTTCTGGTCAGGTCTTAGCAAAAAGCCATCAAACAATAGCTATTTTTGACTAAATGCAAAATGAAGTAGAACTATAGAAAATCATATGTAAATTTAATAGATTACGTTAATTTACTTCAGATTAATTATAACAAAGACAGGGAATAAAATGTGGTCAGATAAAGAATCGTCAATCGATTTTCTTAATTTCAACGAAACTGCCGAGTCAATTAAAGATCTTATTACAGAAAAAGAATTAATGCCTATGAGTATAGGTATTTTCGGCAACTGGGGGGCTGGCAAATCCACAATACTAGAACTTACTAAAAAGTCAGTAGAACAAGGTAACAAGGATAAGTACATACAAATTCATTTTGATGCATGGATGTTTGAAGGATTTGACGATGCTAAAGCGGCACTTCTTGAAACTATTGCTGCTGAGTTAATTAAACAAGCTGAGTGTTGTGAGGATAAAAAGGGGCTTATGGAGAAGGCCCAAGAATTTTCAAAGCGTGTAGATAAGATAAGATTGCTAGGATTGTTAGCTGACGGTAGTGCAGCTCTCTCTGGTATAAACTCGTTTGGATTAGGCCAAAAGATTATGGGCTGGTTTAGTGACGAAGAAGATGCTGAACAAGAAACCAATGAAGAAGATGATATTGGTTTAGATGATGTTAAAAAAGCGGCTGACGGAGTTAACAAAGCTGTTAAAAAAGGAAGTGGGGTCATAAAGTCTAAGAAAAAATTATCTCCTCCTACTGAAATTCGAAAATTTAGAGAAGCTTATTCATCACTATTGGACAGTTTCAATAAGCCACTAATTGTATATGTTGATAACCTTGATAGATGCACACCAATAAATGCTATATCAACACTTGAAGCGATTAGGTTGTTTTTATTCATGCCAAACACAGCTTTCATAATTGCTGCGGACGAAGATATGATCCGGTTGGCTGTTCCACATTATCACAAAGGTGCTTCACTTCGTCATCAAACTGACTATCTAGACAAGTTAATTCAAATTCCCGTACACGTACCAAAACCCGGAATATCTGAAGTTAGAGCTTACTTAATGATGTTAATAGCTTCAGATAAAAATCTTGGCGATGTTGAACTTGAACAAATTAGAAATCGTCTTGAAGAATCATTAAGACTATCGTGGCAACAAGATCAAATTACTGTTGATCAGTTATTAGATGGTTGTCACTTGTTTAGTAATAAAAATGTATGGTCGAAATGCAGCCAAAGACTATATAAAATACGGGGTTGTTAAAAATGCTGAGGGAATAAATGAGCACAAAAGAACTGCAAGTGAAATGGCAGTGGAAACTTTTTCAAAAGCAGAAATTGATTTTGCAAATAGTCAAAAGCAAGAAATAACAGAAGGCAATGATGCTTGGCATTGGGCCAGAAAATATACTGAAGTGTCTAAGATAGAAAAACTAAGAGAGCATGTGGGGCTTGATAAATGGTCTCATAATTATAAGCTGGCTAGTCGAAATGTTCATTCTGATTATTTTGAAATGAAGTGTTTGTATGCGATGCGAGAAGCCAAAAGTGACATGCTTCTTGTTGGACAATCGAATTCTGGTCTTACTGAGCCAGCTCATTATACAGCAATTAGTCTTGCTCAAATTATTTCGATATTTCTCACTGCATATATTGAGGACGAATCAACTAAGTTGGATTACAAAGACTCTTTGTTATTTATGAAGGTAATTGATAATTATGTGGAAGAAGTTGGAGAAGCGTTTCTCAGTGTTGAGAAAGCAAAATAACAAGTCATTAATTAAGTGAATAAGTCTTAACTTGATCTGTCAGGTTTAATCAATAGGATTCAATTAGTTCTGACAGTCGCATATGTGCCAAAAGCAGACCTTGAGATATGCAGAGATTAAGACAGTAGTGATAAGATAATACTTGGCTCATCTAACGACAACTGAACAGACCAAGCAATCATGAATCTTAGTACTATTGTTAAATCTGATCTTTGTTTTAGCATATTTGTACGTGACTAATCCCACACAAAAGGTCACTTAAGTGTGGGATATTAGTTCTGTATAAATGCTCTATCTAGTTAGTTCTTCTATTTTTTTCTTAGAAAACCACCTATAAAGAACGGGTAACACAAATAATGTGAGTAAAGTAGCTGTTACCAGTCCTCCAACAATAACACTCGCTAGCGGGCGCTGGATTTCTGCACCTACTCCATTAGACATCAACATTGGGATTAAGCCCAAGGCCGAAGTAATTGCGGTCATTAATACTGGTCTTAATCTTGAGGTCGCACCTTCAAAAACGGCTCTGGATGCGTCAAGCCCATCTTTGATTCGTTGGTTAATACTTTCAACCATAACCACACCGTTCAATACAGCAACGCCAAATAGTGTAATGAAGCCAACGGAGCTTGGCACGGATAAGTATTGTTCAGATAAATATAAGGAGAAAACACCGCCAATTACAGCAAGAGGTACGTTGACCAATATCAGCATTGCTTGACCAACAGATCCAAAAGCAAAGTATAGTAACAGTGCGATTAACGATAACGATAAAGGAACTACGATAGCTAATCTGTTCTGAGCACGTTGTTGACTTTCAAACTGACCACCGATTGCAACAGAATAACCAGAAGGTAAATCTATTTCTTTAGCAATCACGGTTCTTATATCGTCAACTACGCTCCCCATGTCGCGTCCTTGAACATTGGCTTGGATTACGACTCTGCGCTGAACATCATCTCGCCTTACTTGAGGAGGACCTGACTCATACAATACTGACGCTACATCACCTAGTCTTACCCATGCCCCTGTCGGAGATTGGATTCGAATATCAGCAATAGCTTCTTTGTTTCTTCTGTATTCCTCTTGGATGCGTACATAAATATCATAACGCTCGTTGCCATTGATGATTTGCCCAGCTTCAGCGCCTCCGATGCCATCTCGTACAACTTCCATCACATTACTTACAGACAACCCAAAGCGTGATAGCTCTTGCCTATTAGGGGCTATGACCAATTGTGCTTCTCCAGCGATTTGCTCTAAAGCAACGTCTCTTGCTCCTTCAATGGCTTTAATTGCCGTTTCTATTTCTTGTCCTTTAGTTGCTAACACATCTAGATCTGGCCCAAATAACTTAATCGCCAGTTGCGCTTTAACGCCGGACAAGAGTTCATCAACACGAGTGGCAATTGGCTGAGAAAAGTTAAGTAGTAGCCCCGGAAACTCTTCCAGTGACCTTTCCATCTTACCTTGAAGTTCGTATCTGTTATTAGCACTCGTCCATTCAGATACTGGTTTTAGCCCGATGTAGATTTCGATATTATTTACAGGCTCAGGGTCACCACCAATTTCTGCTCGCCCAATTCTGCTAAGGGCATAAGTCACTTCGGGAAATGCCATTAATTTTTGTTCTAAAATCGGCGCAACGGTTAGTGCTGTATCCAAACTTGAAGAAGGTGCCAACGTTACCCTTAGGTTAATCGTGCCTTCTTCTAACTCTGGTACAAACTCAGTGCCAATAGAAGGGATTAATGCAAATGCAGACGTAACCAAAATAACCGAAGCCGCAATTATAAACTTTGTGCGTTTTAGCGCGAAAGCCAACCCTTTTCTGTAGAGCTTATCTAAAGGTTTTAGGACAAAGCTTTCTTTTTCCTTAATACCTGACTTAAATAAATAAGTTGCTAATGCTGGTACAATAAACAAAGCGACTACAATAGCGGACACAACTGCTAAAATGATGCTTATTGCCATTGGCTGAAATAACTTAGCTTCGACACCTTCAAAACTGAATAAGGGGGTAAAGACAACTAAAATAATAGAGGCTGCAAAAAATACAGGGCGTGCAACTTCTTTACCCGCTTGTTTGAGGCGCAGTTTAATGCCGTGTTCATCGTGTTCTACATCATGAGGGTCTGAATGGGTTGGATCAGGTTTATTTAAATGTTTGAACATGTTTTCAACCATAACTACTGAGCCATCTACAAGCATACCAATAGCGACCGCAATACCACCAAGGGACATTAAGTTAGCGGAAATACCCCACCACGCCATTATCATCAGAGCAATACCGATTGAAATAGGAATGGAAATGAGGACTAAGAAAGTCGCCCTTAAATTCATCAAAAATAGAGCGAGAACAATACTGATAAAGATAAAAGCCAAAGATAGGGCTTCGACCACGGTAGAAACGGCTTTTTCTATCAAATCGGCTTGGTCGTAAAAAGGTTCGAATCTAACACCTTTAGGCAATGCTTGATTGATCAATGGAATTCTTGCATTGATACCATCAATCGTTGCTTTAGTGTTTGACCCCATGCGCTTTAGTACTATGCCTGATACGACCTCACCTAAATTCTCAACATTACCATCTGCGGTTTTGCGGGTCATAGTGACAGCGCCTTGGCGAATTTCATTGCCCATTTCAACTTTAGCAATATCTGAAACCGTAACAACCGTACCATCTACTGTTTTAACGGGCACTTGTTTGATGTTACTGATGCCAGCATCACCACTTTCAAACCAGCCCGTGCCTCTAATGACAAGCTGCTCTTGTCCACGGTTCATGTACCAACCGCCAACATTGGCATTGTTATTATCTAGCGCACCAGTAACATCTTCTTGGGTTAAGTCATAAGCTAAAAGTTTTGACGGATCAACGTTAACTTGGTATTGCCTAACATTTCCACCAAAGGAGAGCACATCGGTGACTCCATCGACGGGCATAACAAGTAACTTGACTATCCAATCATTCAGGCTTCTGAGCGCCATAGCATCATAGTCAGTATCTTTATCTGAAATAAGTAAGTATTGAAATACTTGACCTAAACCTGAAGTATTTGGTCCCATTTCAGGTGTTCCGACACCTTCTGGTATTAGCTCCTTCGCGGCTTGAAGCCGCTCAAATACTAATTGTCTTGCAAAGTAGATGTCTGTGCCTTCTTTAAACACTACGGTTACGCCAGATAACCCTGTTTTTGATATTGAACGGACTTGTTGAACATCAGGTAGAGCATACATAACGGCTTCAATAGGGTAAGTAATTAGCTGTTCAACTTCTTCGGAAGCCAGTCCCGGTGCTTCTGTATTTACTGCGACTTGAACGTTAGTTACGTCTGGGAATGCATCCAGATTTAATTTGGGGATCACCATTATTGCACCAACTATTGTGGCAAATAGTGTAATTAATATAAGGAGCCTATTATTGATAGACCAATCTAATATTTTATTAAACATAGACTTGCTCCTTAGTGGTTGTGCGGATCAAATCCGCCTTTAGCGATTTCAGATGCTACAAAAAATGCACCTTTGGTAACAATTCGTGTTCCACTTTCAATACCAAATATTTCTCTGAATTCACCTAACGCTCTGCCTAGTTCAACTTCTACAGTTTTAAACTCTCCGGGGTGGTCTTCAACAAATACTGTCCAATCACCATCGGCACTGCGAACCAGTGAGTTTTCTGGTACAGCCATCACTTGCTGTTTTGTGGCGAACTGGAAATAGACTTTGACGAACATACCTGAATGGAGTTTATCTTCGGTATTTTCTACAGCCAACCTAATGATACGAGTACGGGTTTGTGGGTCGATTGTATGTGCTTCTTGGATTACTTTGGCCTTGTAACTTTGACCTTCCAATTTGACTGTTGCAGGTGTGTTAATTGATAGACTAAGTTTTTTATTCGGTGAAACTTTTGCCTCAACCCATAATTGCTTTTCATCGGCAAGTAACATGACAGTATCTCCGGCATCAACACGTTGCCCTTGAATAAAATCGTCTTGAAGCACAACACCTTCTCGCTGGGCCGTTAACGTATATTGTCCAAATGCTTTAATGTCTTTGCTAGAAATATCATTTATCGCTTTATCCGTTAACCCTAAAGCGATGAGCTGTCCATAACTTGCATTATATGTGACTTCAGCTTGTAGGAGGCGGCTCTCACTCACAGTTTTGTTGCCTAACTTTTTCACTCTTAACCATTCAGTTGATGCAATTAAGTAGTCAGCTTGTGCTTGCGCCATAGCTTCACTAAATAAGGTAACTAATTTTTGACCTATCTCTACATGTTCTCCAAGAGCGGCATGACGGCTAATTATGACGGACTCTGTGCGGGGTGAAACTACATAGCTGGTATAACCATTTGCCTTGATTTCTCCGGGGGCGTATACCGCACTATTTTTGTATTCAGGGACGATACTTTCCACTTTAATGTTAGCAAGTGACATTTTCTGTGGGCTAAGGGTTATACCCTCTCCGTGCTCTTCGTGCTCTTCGTCTTTTTCCGCGCTTTCATGACTGTGTTCATCATGCTCTCCTTTATCCTTATTGTGGTTATGAGGCTCATTGCCCAATTCTGAAGAAATGGTTTCCGTATTTGACGGTAATGGGGTTGCTTTTAGTTCATAGCCCAATAAAACAGGAGCAATGATAAACAGGCACAAACCTGCACTTTTTAAATTTATATACATATGAATTCTTATTTTTTAAATTAATAAACACCAACTTTTTGTCCGTGTAACAGGCCCAAAAAGTCATTGATAATTAAAAAACTAAGGAATAGGAGGGCGCAATATAGCGTCTAAGAATTCTTTTGTTTGATCGAATTGAAAAGGTATATGGTTGGTTTTGAATAATTTGGCAGCAATATTAGAATTATTGACTAATATCCAAGATAGGTGACTTCCGCTACAGTGACCACAGTGATGACAGTCACTTATATCATGTGGTTCATCATCAGTGCTATCATTTAAAATATTGCGATCATCTTTATGATCATGTTGAGTTTGTAAGTGCTCTACATCAAATTGATGATTCTCAGAAGTTGCAGACGCAATAGAGCTTATCGATTGTAAAACAATCGACAGAACTAATATTATCTTTAACGCAACAGTGAAATTCAAAATAAACACCTTCAAAAATATTAGCGAAAACTATAGCAGGAAGCGAACATTGGGACTAGCCCAACGTATCGTTTTCTTACTCATCTCGGCAAGTTTCCTTTGGAAACTCAAATTCAATGGTTGTATGAGACAAGCGATAGGCAGAAAGTTTCTTAGCCACTTGTTCCTTAAGTTTAATTAATTCATCAACGTCAGTTTTTTCGACTAATTCTATGTGCGCAGTTAATACGTGACTTTCGCCATCTAACGACCAAAAATGCAGATGATGTACGCCATTAACTTTAGGGAGGTTAGTCAGAGACTGTTTTATACTTTCTTGAGTTTCTTCATCTGGCGCGGCCTGAAGAAACAAGACAAGTGTTGACTTTAGATTTTTAAAAACATTGAACAAGATAAACAATGTGAAGCCAATAGATAGTAACGGATCTAAAATGGGCAAATCTACAAATAACAGCACAATAGATACAATAAGCACAGCAACCCAGCCAAGTACGTCTTCAAGCAAATGCCATGTAAGTACTTTTTCATTTAAGGTTTCTCCAGCTTTCAGTTTGAACACTGCATATCCATTTACGGCAACACCAAGTATCGCAAGTCCTAACATCCCTTCAACCACAGGCATTTCGGGGTTGGATAACCTAGGAATTGCTTCAAATAAAACCCAAACTGAACCAACGACCAACACTATGCAATTTACCAATGCCCCGAACAAAGTGAGTCTTCGATAGCCATAGCTATATTTATCTGACGCTTCTTTGTTTGAAAAACGACTTAATATCCATGCAAAACCTATAGACAGGCTATCACCTAAGTCATGTACCGCATCAGCCATGATAGCTGTGCTGTTGGTAAGCCAGCCACCTATAAACTCTATTATTGTGAATGTTACATTTAGAAAAAACGCCCAACCAATACGGTCGTCTTGTCCATGTTGATGACTGTGATTATGGTTGTGCATTTTGTACCTCCAGTTCTGTCGTCTTTCTTATGTTGGCGACATTGAAGTTGATCAGGTGACGGATCACTCGTTGATACATCCAACGTTTAACGCCTGACAAATTAGTGCCTTTTTCTTGATAGAACTTATCAGGAGAGTCATAAAGTCCGAAATCATCATGAATACCTTCTTTTTGAATATAGGTATCAGTTCCGCGCCAATTTATATCTGGAGTAGAGAAGCATTTTGTCGCAACACCATAACCACAAAAGTTATCTTTTTCTTCGCTAAATTTCTGTTGTAACGAAGTGAGATATTGCTCATCCAAGATAAAGCCTTCTAAGTTGATCCAACGTCCATCAAAGTAAACCTCTACCCAACTGTGGATAATGTATTTCGGCGCTAACCAAAAGACATACGTTGGAATTGCACCTTTTTGTAATTGCTGATCAATGGTGAACCCGTGAAATCGGCATTGAATACCTAACCCTCGTAACAAGGCCATCAGTAAGTTACCTTTGGTATTACATTGTCCGAAACCATCCACTAAAACATTGCTTGCAGAAATGTCATCGCTTTCATTGTAGCCAAATAATATTTCATCTTTAACGAATTGGTAGGCCGCACCAATTTTGTTGTAATCATCAAGTTCTTGCCAATTGCGCTCTTCAATTAAGGCTTGAATAGCAGAGTGTTCAAAATTCACTATCTTGGTTTTTTCTAAATATTTAGTATTCATAAGAGTCTCCTTACTTTGAAGAACAAGAGATTGTTTGTTGATCTTCGCTTTGCTTTTCACATATTTTTTTAGCCACAGCTAATTCTTGTTTAGCATCACTTAATATTCGATATGCGCCTCGAAGAATTAACACAGAAATAGTGCTACCTATAACGATATCAGGCCAGCGTTGTTCAATTACCATAACGAGAATACCAGCGACAACCACGCCAAGGTTTGCGATAACGTCATTTGCTGAAAATATCCAACTAGCCCTCATATGCACCTCATCATTATTGTGCTTTCGGATAAGTAACAAACAGATAGTATTTGCGACTAACGCCACTAAGCCAACTGCAATCATGAACAATGAATGGGGTTCACTTTCACCAAATAATCGTCTAGCGATATCTAACAGTATTAAAACTCCTAATCCCAGTTGGAAGTAGCCACTGACCAAAGCTGCATTAGCTTTGTGTTGGATTGACTTTCCAACCGCATATAGTGCTATTGCATAAACGATTGCATCAGCAAGCATATCTAACGAATCGGCAATTAAAGCCGTTGATTCTGATAACCAACCAAAACCAATTTCAAAAATAAACATCGTGGCATTAATAGCCAGAAGCCAATAAAGAACCGTTTTTTGCTGGTTATCTTTTACTTCAACCTCACATCCACAACCGCTCATTTTTATCTCCGCCAAACTTGTATGCTTTAACTATAAAACCTATAGTGACTATAGGGTCAAGCTTAAATAAGAATTTTATGAAAATAGGTCAGTTATCGAAAACCTCAGGGTGTTCAGTACAAACTATCCGTTATTATGAGAGGGAAGGATTACTTTCAAGTCCAGAGCGATCAGAAGGTAACTTTAGGTTATATAACGATAGTGCTTTGAAACAATTGGAATTCGTCAAACATTGTCGAAATTTAGATATTCCGCTTAATGATATTAAGCGACTCATTGAATTAAAAAACAAGCCAGAGGAGAGTTGCTCTAGTGTAAATGCGTTGATTGATCAACAACTCGAATTAGTTAATCAACGAATGAAAGAGTTAAAGGCACTTAAAGCTGAATTACAGCAAATGGCAAGCACATGCGGGTCCGGCGGTACAATTGAAGCGTGCGGCATTATAAAGTCATTAGATAGTTAAACTAAAGATAACTTTAGATTATTAGTATTCACAAAGGCAATAATGAAAACCATTGGAAAATTAGCACAATCATTAAATTTAAATGTAGAAACCATTCGTTTTTATGAACGAGAAGGGCTGATTACACAACCTGAAAAACCAATATCTGGTTATAGACAATATGACGAAACAATAGCAGGACAACTCAGGTTCATCACAAAAGCCAAAGTCCTCGGCTTTACGTTAAGAGAAATAAAATCGCTAATGTCTATGAACAGCAACTGCGCTCAAGTTGAGCTATTAAGCCGACAAAAGTTAGCAATCATTCGAGACAAAATTAATGACCTTCAACGTTTAGAGAAAGTAATTGTGGATATGACAAATACCTGTATGCAAAACGAAGATCCAACACATTGTCCCATAATTGATTCATTAAAATGATTGACTCCGTACTTGTGTACAGAGTTTAGAGTGTTGGTAATATCAACCAATAGACTTTCAAATGATAAATAAAATATTAGACAAAGTAGGCTCTGGTGGCGTTTGGCTAGCGGCACTTAGTTGCACTGCCTGCTTCCCAGCATTAGGGTCACTTGCATCGGCATTAGGACTAGGCTTTCTCTCTCACTTCGAAGGAATAGCTGTAAATACGCTTTTACCTATTTTTGCATCATTGGCACTATTGGTAAACTTATACAACTGGCACAAAAATAAAAGCCATACCAGAGCTGTCTTCAGCACTCTAGGGCCTGTAGCAGTGCTATTAACGCTTTATCCTTTTTGGCAATATAATTGGAGCACATACCTATTTTACTTTGGTATTTGTTTAATGGTCGTTATGTCGGTTTTGGATATCGTAAAACCAGTAAGGAAGCAAACGTGCAAAATATAGAACTTAACTCGATGATCACATGTCCCGAATGTGGACATAGTAAAATGGAAGAGATGCCAACCAACGCTTGTCAATGGTACTACGAATGTGAGTCGTGCAAGGTCTTATTAAAGCCTCGGAAAGGTGATTGCTGTGTTTATTGTTCATATGGAACAGTAAAGTGTCCACCAATTCAGGAAGGACATAATTGTTGCTCTCATACTGGTGATTAATTAGTTATTTTTTCTCGACTATATTCACTAGTCTCCTGTATTAAGCTGAATTTTTAACAAGAACCACGGTTTATCATTTACTTAGATATGAATTTATTTTAGTATTGTGATGGTATTTTTCTTAAGAGAACTTTATGTTTAAACCACTTTCAAAAGTCTTAGTTTTTGTAGCTATGCTGATTGCCTTTGTTGGGCAAGCATTGGCTTATACTGCTATGTCTTGCGAAATGTCATCAGGTTCTCACGAGTCACACATGAACATGGATCATTCCAAGATGAGTCATCATGAAGGAATGAATCATGGTGAAATGGATAAAAGCAGCAATGGTCAATCAGAAGATTGTTGTGATGTTGAATGTGTTTGCCCTGCAAATGCTTGTTCATCTACCACAGTTCTAAATTCCAGTGTTGACTCGACAGATATTCAATTATTGAGTGAATCTGTAGCTGCTCTGCAACCTAAACAACCTCATTCAATTTCCACTTCCCTTTATCGTCCACCGATTTTTGCCTAATACAGGATTAGTGCGCCCAAATTTCGCGCACATGTAATAAATTTTTCTGTAAGTCAATACAGCGTCGTAGCGCTATAGATATTTTCCAGCGAAGTCTGGGGGCAAAAATGATCAATAAGTATTTAAAAATAGCAGTTGTAATGCTGCTTTCATCTGCGTTTGCAAACGCTAATGAACATAACCATGTAGATAATCACGACGTAACACCTTTGGAGTTAATCGTTTATAAAACCCCTACTTGTGGGTGTTGTAAAAAATGGATAACTCATATTGAAGACGAAGGGATCGTTGCGCA
The DNA here is from genome assembly GCF_021654175.1 of Pseudoalteromonas sp. MMG024. Classification (NCBI taxonomy): domain Bacteria; kingdom Pseudomonadati; phylum Pseudomonadota; class Gammaproteobacteria; order Alteromonadales; family Pseudoalteromonadaceae; genus Pseudoalteromonas; species Pseudoalteromonas sp. MMG024. Next base: position 110,167 of record NZ_JAKFZO010000014.1, on the reverse strand, counting down.
CTCCAAAGATTTCCGAAACATCGGCAATATCAAAACTAAGTATGGTATTGAGCCTCATTACCGCTCCTGCCACACGGCAGTGAGCAGAAATGGATTTGCCTTTGAAGGTCATGTACCCGCTAAATTTATTCAACAGTTCTTATTAGAAGAACATCCCAATGCGATTGGGCTTTCAGTTCCAGCAATGCCAGTTGGCTCTCCCGGTATGGAAGTCGGTGACCGCTTTATGCCATACAACGTGTTAATTCTATTTAAAGATGGAACGAGCAAAGTCTATGCAAAAGTTAAGACATACGAGGAGCAATTCTAATGAAATTGAACGCTTTAAACCTTACTTCACTTTCAACTGCACTAATATTCGGCTTATCTGTATTCTCAGCTCAAGCTGAGAAAGTAGTGTCGCTTGAACAAGCTATCACCTTAGCTCAGCAAAATGATCCTTGGCTTCATGGTAGCCGATTGAAACAAAGTGCAGTTGAGAATAGAAGTATTGCTTCAGGTACTTTGCCTGATCCGAAAGTATCGCTAGGGATAATGAATTTACCAACAGATACTTGGGATTTAGATCAGGAAGGAATGACTCAGCTAAAGGTTGGCGTCTCTCAAATGTTTCCTAGAGGCGACAGTCTAGAGATCAAACAAGACCAGTTAAAGATTGAGTCCACGAAATTTCCACTGCTACGCGAGAATCGTAAAGCGAAGTTGAAAAGCCAAGTGTCACAGCTTTGGTTAGATACCTACTTAGCGCAACAAACCATTAAATTGATTGAAGCAGACTGGTCTCTATTTGAGCAAATGGCGGAGGTGGCGAAAGCTAGTTACTCAAACGTTGTTGGTAGAACCAGACAGCAAGATGTTATTCGTGCTCAGTTGGAAATCGTGCAGTTAGATGACAGATTGACGTCTCAAAAGCAGAAACTTGAAACGACAATCGCTCGTCTCAATGAGTGGCTTCACATTTACGATGCGGACCGATTGCATGAATCATTCAACTTTGATGCGCAACCATTAGAATTTAGTGTCTCAAAAGAATTGCCTTCGATTCGATTGAAGAATCCAGCAGTCCTAAAAGCATCTAACTACTCAAGAAATATATTGGCTCAGGAACTTGCGAATCATCCAGCCATACTTGCAATTGATGTAAAGCGCAAAGCTTCAGAAAAAGGAGTTGAGTTAGCCAAACAGCAATATGAGCCGCAATGGGGTGTTAATGCGAGCTATGCCTATCGTGATGATATGCCTTCTGGTGATAGCCGAGCTGATTTATTTTCTGTTGGTGTAACGTTTGATTTGCCGTTGTTCACTGAGAATAGACAAGATAAGCAAGTAGCAGCGTCTATTGCAGATGCAGAGGCTATTAAAACAGAGAAGCTTTTACTGACAAAACAAATGATCAGTGCCTTAGAAAAAGAGCTAAGACAGCTTAAACGCTTATCAGATAGACAATCTATCTATAGAGAACAACTTATCAAACAAACACATGACCAAGCTGAAGCATCATTGACTGCTTACACCAATGATGATGGCGATTTTGCCGAAGTTGTTCGAGCAAGAATCGCAGAATTAAATGCCAGAATATCAGCCTTAAGAATAGATGTTGACGCACTTAAAACAGTTGTTCGCATCAACTATTTCTTTGCGCATTCTCAATCTAACTCAAATGCTGAACATAAGTCGAAGCACACTTCGCACAAAACTAATCAGCTCTTATCCAGTCAGCAATTTGGAGAAAAATAATGTCAACGAATACTAAAACAGTTATTGCCGTCATCATTGGTGCAGCACTAGGTGCTGGAGCATTAAGTTTATATCAAGGTACAGGTTCAAGCGGTAATGGTAATGAAATTACATCAGCAGAGAAGAAACCGCTGTATTGGGTTGCACCGATGGATTCTAACTACCGCCGGGACAAGCCCGGTAAGTCGCCTATGGGAATGGACTTAATTCCCGTGTATGAAGGTGGATCATCAAGTGATGAATTCGGCCCCGGTGCAGTTAAAGTTGCTCCTCACGTCGTAAATAATCTTGGTGTTCGTACAGCGCCAGTTGAGCAAAAAAAATTGCACACCGAAATCTCCACGGTAGGGTATGTGCAATATGACGAGGATAAGCTAATCCACATCCACCCACGGGTCGATGGTTGGATCGAAAAACTATACGTCAAGGCTGCTGGTAACCCAGTTGAAAAAGGTCAGCCACTATATACCTTATATTCTCCTCAGTTAGTTAATGCTCAAGAAGAATTGCTAATCGCTTTAAAGCGCAATAATGGCTCTTTAATTTCAGCAGCTAAAGATCGTCTTAAAGCATTACAACTTTCAGCAGACTTTATTAAAGAGTTAGAGCAAACAAGAAAAGTTCAACAATCCATTACTTTTTATTCGCCTCAAACTGGTGTTGTTGATGGGTTAAAGATACGAGAAGGCTTTTATGTGAAGCCGGGAAATACTTTGCTTAGTATCGGCAAACTTGACCAAGTATGGGTAGAAGCTGAGGTGTTTGAACGAGATACAGCCTTAATCAAAAGAGGATTACCAGTATCTATGACTCTGGACTATCTGCCCGGTGAGGAATGGAGTGGTGTTGTTGATTATGTTTATCCAACATTAAACAGCAAAACTCGCACTCTTAGGGTTCGTTTGAAATTTGATAACCCTGATTTTCAATTAAAACCCAATATGTTCGCACAGGTGTCGATACATGCAAATCAAGTGGGTAGCGCAATTCTCGTACCAAAAGAAGCTGTTATTCGCACAGGTAAACAAGACCGAGTAGTACTTGCTTTAGGTGATGGACAATTTAAGTCTATCGAAGTCAGTATTGGTCGAGTCAATACCAATAGTATCGAGATTTTGGATGGATTAACTGAAGATGATGTTGTTGTTACATCTGCTCAATTCTTAATTGATTCTGAATCAAGTAAATCATCCGATTTTAAACGTATGACCCATGATGAGATGCCGAATTCTATTTGGATGCAAGGCGAAGTAAATAGTGTCATGACAGGACATCGCATGGTCAATATTACACATGACCCGGCTGAAGCTTGGGATTGGCCTGAAATGACGATGGACTTTGATGTGGCTGAAATAGTCGATATTGATTCATTGAAGTCAGGTCAATCTTTGCACTTCGAAGTATCTAAAACTGATGAAAGCGGATATGAAGTCACGGGGATTCATATCATGGGGGAGCCAGAAGTATCGTCAGCAACAGTTTCAGGTTTAATCAATGAAATAATCTTAGGTAATCGCACTGTCAATATTAGTCGAGGTCCAATAGAGAAGTGGGATAGACCTGCGGCAACGATGGATTTTATCGTTGAGGAAAACATAGACATAGCAGACTTTAAAGTTGGTGAAAATGTAATATTTACATTTGAAGTGAGAGATGAATTAGTTATCACTGAAATTTCCCTTGAATCAAATGAAAAAAACAGTGGCGAGCATGAGAAAAATCATGAAAAAAAAGCTGTTGTTGATCATTCGAATCATTAAGTTGGGAGAATAATAATGATTGAATCAATAATTAGGTGGTCAGTTGGCAACCGTTTCTTTGTTTTATTAACCACGCTTATCATCGCTTTTGGTGGAATATTTGCGTTAAAAAATACACCAGTTGATGCGCTGCCTGACTTGTCAGATGTACAAGTAATTATCAAAACGAGTTATCCGGGACAAGCACCTCAGGTAGTACAAGATCAAGTTACTTTCCCTTTAACAACCGCTATGCTTTCAGTGCCGGGAGCGCAAACGGTTCGAGGGTACTCTTTCTTTGGTGACTCTTACGTCTACATTATATTTGACGACGATACAGACCTTTATTGGGCAAGGAGTCGGGTGTTGGAGTATTTGAGTCAAGTAGCTCCGAGTTTACCTGATTCGGCAAAACCACAGCTAGGGCCTGATGCTACAGGTGTGGGCTGGGTTTATATATATGCGCTTACGGACTCTTCAGGAAATCATGATCTTAGTCAGTTACGTAGTATCCAAGACTGGTTCCTCAAGTATGAACTCCAAACTGTGCCGGGAGTTTCTGAAGTAGCTGCAATTGGTGGCATGGTTAAACAATATCAAGTGCAAGTTGACCCAGATAAGTTGCGAGCTTACGGCATACCATTGACTCACGTTCAAATGGCGCTGAAAAGAGGTAACCAAGAGACAGGTGCATCTGTAGTTGAAATGGCCGAAGCTGAGTACATGGTAACGGCGACTGGTTATATTCAATCTGTCGGTGACATTGAAGAAATTCCGTTAGGCGTTAATGAGCAGGGCACGCCTTTACGTATTGGCGATATTGCTGATGTTGGACTAGGTCCACAGATGCGTCGAGGGATAGCAGAATTAAATGGCGAAGGAGAAGTTGTAGGCGGCGTAATAGTAATGCGCTTTGGAGAGAATGCACAGCAAACAATCATTGGTGTTAAAGACAAACTTGATTCATTGAAGTCTTCTTTACCTGAGGGCGTTGAAATTGTTCCTGTTTATGACAGATCTAAGTTAATTGAACGAGCAGTTAGTAACCTATCAGATAAATTGGTTGAAGAGTTAATAGTAGTAGCACTTATTTGTGCAGCATTTTTGTTTCACCTGCGATCCTCTTTTGTGGCAGTTATTACATTGCCGTTAGGTATTTTGGTGTCTTTTATCATCATGTATATGCAGGGTATAAATGCCAACATCATGTCATTGGGCGGAATTGCAATAGCGATAGGAGCAATGACGGACGGCGCAATTGTCATGATTGAAAATATGCACAAGCATATGGAAAAGACACCTTTAACGGATGAAAATCGCTGGCAAATCGTTGCTAAAGCAGCAAGTGAAGTTGGACCTGCATTGTTTTTCAGTCTCCTCATTATCACCGTGTCATTTTTACCCGTCTTTATTTTAGAAGCGCAAGAAGGAAGAATGTTCGCCCCGCTTGCATATACAAAGACCTACGCAATGGCGGCTTCCGCTGGATTAGCAATCACTCTAGTTCCCGTTCTTATGGGATACTTCATTCGTGGCAAGGTTATCTCGGAAAAGAAAAACCCACTAAATCGCGTACTAACCGCTCTATATATGCCAGCCTTAAGACAAGTAATGAAATTCCCTAAATCGACAATTGTAATGGCAATATTGGTTACGGTAGTTGGTTTTTGGCCTGTTAATAAGATTGGTAGTGAATTCATCCCGCCACTAGATGAAGGTGACCTGATGTATATGCCAACCACTTATCCGGGCATTTCTATTGGTAAAGCTCGCGAGATATTGCAACAAACTGACAAATTACTTCGAACAGTACCTGAGGTAGAAACCGTTTTTGGTAAAGTTGGTCGTGCTGAAACCGCAACTGACCCAGCCCCTTTAACTATGATTGAAACTTTCATTCAGTTAAAACCACAAGAGCAGTGGAGAGAAGGCGTAACCACTGAAAGTCTAAAAGCTGAATTCGATAAGTTGGTTAAATTCCCCGGCTTAACAAATGCGTGGGTAATGCCAATAAAAACCCGAATAGATATGTTAGCGACAGGCATCAAAACGCCTGTTGGAATTAAGGTAGCAGGTCCTGATCTTGATAAGATTCAAGAAATTGGTCAACAGATAGAACAACTGTTGCCAAAAGTAGAAGGTACTGCGTCTGTTTATTCTGAACGTGTTGCAGGAGGCCGTTATATCAAGGTCGATATCTCTCGTGAAAAGGCGAGTCGATTTGGGTTAAATATTGCTGATGTCCAGCAGGTCGTATCGACGGCTATTGGAGGCATGAATGTCACTCAAACTGTTGAGGGACAAGAGCGTTATCCCGTTAATTTAAGATATCCACAAGATTATCGAGATTCTCCTGAGCAACTTGCAAGGTTACCTGTTATTACGCCAAATGGTCAGCGCATCGCACTCGGCGATGTGGCAGATATTCGAGTTGAAAATGGTGCTCCGGGAATAAAAAGTGAAAACGCTCGTATTAATGGCTGGGCATTCATCGATATTGAAGATGTTGATGTCGGCACCTATGTAGAAAATGCCAAAGAGTACCTTGATAAAAACTTAGAAATACCAGCAGGCTACTCAATTTCTTGGGCTGGACAGTATGAATATATGGAAAGAGCTAAAGAAAAATTGACTTATGTATTGCCTTTAACGCTTGCCATTATCTTGATCTTGCTTTATTTGAATTTCCGCTCGTTCAGCGAAGTTGCCATTATAGTTGTGACATTACCTATGGCAATGATAGGTGGCCTGTGGTTGATGTATTTAGAAGGGTTCAACTTTTCTGTTGCTGTTGGCGTAGGCTTTATTGCGTTAGCAGGAGTTGCAGTCGAGATTGGCGTGATCATGCTTGTTTACTTGAATCAAGCGCTTACAGAGCTTAAAGAAAAAGCTACTGAACGAGCAGAAAAAATATCTGACGATGAATTCAGAGATGCCTTATTACATGGGGCTGGCTTGCGTGTGCGCCCTGTCATGATGACTGTAGCAACAATTATCATTGGTCTTTTACCTATTTTATATGGAACAGGAACTGGCTCAGAGGTTATGAGTCGAATCGCCGCACCAATGGTGGGTGGAATGACGAGTGCAGTTTTATTGACTCTGATTGTACTGCCAGCTATTTATTCAATCGTTAAAAAGCCTGAAGTAAATTCATTTAACAAAGAGTTATCAAGTGATGCTTAGTAAAGCTAGAAAGTATCATAAATGGCTGATGGCTTTTGTCGGAATACAGTTCCTGTTTTGGTCGATTACTGGCATGTATATGGTGACTATGGATATTCACTATATACATGGTGAATCTTTGGCTAAAAGCCAGAAGGCCAAGATAGATATGGTAAATGTAGACTACTCTGTAGCGGAGCTTGTAACTAAGTATCCTGAAGCTAGAAGCGTTACACTTTCCCAAAGCATGGGTAAACCTTTGTATACATTCGTTGATGGAGAAAAGGGTAAAGTCGCAATTAGTGCCAAAACGGGTTTGCCTCAGCCACTTGTTGATGAAGTAAAAGCTAAAGAAATAGCATTATTTTACTACATGGAGAGCCACGAAATAGACAGTGCAGAGCTTATTAGCTCTGTAACTGATATGCCTGCTGAGCTATCTCCAAGACATTTACCTGTGTGGCGAGTGACTTTTGACAGTTACTCAACACCAACATTTTATATAAGCCAACATACAGGAGCGCTCGTCGCTAAACGACATGACTTTTGGCGTTTGTTCGATTGGATGTGGCGCTTTCACATTATGGATTACGATGATGGTGAAAATGTTTCTAACTGGTTTTTATTTTTAGTAGCTGCATTGGGTCTAGTTGCTGCTATCACTGGCGCGGTATTGACTTACTTTCGTGTGTTTTCTTCAAAGAAAGAGGAAGTAATCTGATGAGGCTATATAAACTAAATACGTCAGTACACAAATGGCTTTCTTTGATAGTTGGCCTACAACTGCTTGTCTGGCTGGGTACGGGCTTGTACTTCAATCTGATGGATCACACTAAAGCGAGTGGTAATGAGTTTAGGGTTCATTCTCACCATGACGGCAATATTGCTGATTTTAATCTAATTCCTGTTAGTGAAATCAATAGTGAGTCGCCCTTGGAAGTAAAACTTATATGGGTTTTACATCGACCTTACTATCACTTTATCTATGAGAAAGGACAGCATAGCTACCAAAAGCAAGAGTCAAAGTTATTTGATGCTACAACAGGTAAGCGCTTTAACCTGTCTAAAGAGCAAATTTTAACTTTGGCTCTAAACTCTTACTCAGGATCAGGAGATTTAACCACTCCAGTACTCACTCAGCCACCATTTTCAGATTACGTGAGTCAACAAAACTTAATGTGGCAAGTGGACGTTAAGGATGAAAATAGTACGACAGTTTATTTAGACAGCACTACGGGACAAATACTTCGTCATGCCAATGATGACTTTAGATTGAAAGACTTGATGATGATGCTTCACTTTATGGATTATGGGAAGTCTGGTGGGTTTAATCATTGGTGGATCATAGCGTTGGCTTTTGCGACGCTGTTTCTATCGATTACTGGCGTTACTTGGCTTATACAGCAGTATCAAAACGGTTTACTAAAGCTTAGCTGGAATCGAAATAAACAGAAAATAGCCGTGACTTTTTCAGAAGACGGCACAAGCTCAGACTTTGATGTAAACGGTAATTCAAGCGTGTTGGAAGGTCTTGCCAATTCACATATTTATTTGTCGTCAAGCTGCGGCGGTGGCGGTACTTGTGGCACATGCTTATTCTTAAATTCAACTCAATTACCGATCACTTCATCTGAGCAGGAGCACTTATCTATTGAGCAATTGGAGCAAGGCTACCGATTGGGATGTCAGCATAAGGTTTCGGAAATCAATTCAATTGCAGTTAATACGAATCGTGATATTGAAAATCATGAGTTAGTTGTTACCGCGACCCACTTTGTTACTCCATTTATTAAAGAGATAAAGTTTAAGGTGAAATCTGGCAAACAATTGTCATTTAAAGCCGGGGCATACATGGAATTTAAAGTACCTGCGGGGACCAATGAATTACGCCCAATTGATATGCCAGCTAACTTTGAAAAACATTGGAATGAATATCCTCACGGAAAATTCTCTCATGAAGGTGCGACTCGTCACTACTCTCTAGCTAATTTTGACGAAGAAACCGATGAGCTTACGTTTAACGTTCGCTGGCAGACTGCTGTGAATGGTGATAGAGCTGGGATCGGTTCAAGTCATTTAGGTTCACTGCGAGTTGGAGAAATCATATCTGCCAAAGGTCCATTTTCAGACTTTTGTGCCACTTCAAATAACAAGGTTCGCCGCTTTTTTATTGGTGCTGGCTCTGGCCTTGCCCCGCTTAGGTCGATCATTTTCGAACAGTTGATAAAACACCATCATCAAGGTGATATGACGCTGATTTACGGTGCTCGATCTGAGGATGACTTGTTATACCAAAGCGAGCTGGCTGCAATGGAACAGCAGCACAACAACTTTTCTTATGTTCCTACACTATCAACCCCTTCAGAAGAATGGGAAGGTCACTCAGGTTATGTACAGCATGTGCTATTGATGCATTTGAGCAAAGGAGTTCAACCATTCTCGACAGAGTTTTACTTGTGTGGCCCTGAAGCAATGATGAATGAGGTAGAACAAATCATTACTGATGTTGGTGTGCCCGGCAATCAAATATTCAAAGACAGTTTTAGTCGCTAATTCATAAATTTTAAATAGAGGTAAATATGAAAACATTAATCAAAATTTTGGCTGTAATAAGTATTTTATTCAGTAGCACAGTATTCGCACATGTACATCTTGAAAAAAGTGTACCTTCGGATAATGCAATGCTAATGAGTACACCGGAAAAGTTGACGCTTACATTCAGTAAAGATGTACGTTTGGTCAAAGTATCGTTAAAAAATAAGCAAGGTAAAAAAGTGAAGTTTGGCTTTAAACCTTCAAAAGAAGCGAGCAATGAATTCTCGTGGAAGTTACCTAAGTTGGCTCCCGCTAATTACATCGTAGATGTGACTTTCTTAGGTAAAGATGGTCACAAGATGAAGGACAACTTTGGTTTCATGGTTCATTAACTAAATGGAATAACTGTAATGGAAATCTATATCTGGAATACAGTCATAGTACTGTCAAAAACAACTTTTTATATTGGCTTTGCCTGTATTGCTGGGTATACATTTTTTGACCGAGCGTATAGTGGAAACGTTATTGAAAATGGAAAAGAAAGATCATTTAGTCAAATAACCATTTTGAGTGCCTTCATAGCTTTTATTGCCAATGCAGTATGGTTTTTTGCTAATACTGGCGCAATGGTTGAAGAAGGGATATCAGGAGCAGTAGACCTAGACATGATTGATATCATGTGGGATTCATCAATTGGCGATACGGCATTATGGCGCTCGATTGGCTTAATTGGAGCTACTACAGTAGTAATGTTTTCTTCTAGATTTACAGAAAGAAAGCAAAGTAAACATGTCCAACAAGCCTTGCTTGTCATATGTCTATTTGTCTTTTCCTATTCATTTACTTTGATTGGGCACATTTCCGACATGGGGGTGTTTGAAAAAACTCTGTTAATGGTGCATGTCATAGTTATGGCATGGTGGTTTGGTGCCCTTTACCCACTCAAAAAAGCTTGTAATACGTTAGGGCGAGATGAGCTTTATCAATTAATGGAAGGCTTTGGAAAACAAGCTAGCGTTATGGTGAGTTTGCTACTAGTTGCGGGTTTATTATTAGCAATTCAGTTGGTTGGTGATATTGATGCTTTGTTGTGGAGTAATTATGGGCAAACCATATTGGTTAAATTGTTTCTTGTAACTAGCATATTGACCATTGCAGCTTTGCACAAACTAAAATTGGTCCCAAATCACGAATCTCACAATGGCAGAGAGGCTTTATCTAAATCGATCTCGATAGAAATGGTAGTCGCTTTTGTCATTTTATTCGTTACTTCAGGGCTTACCAGTGTTGTTGGCCCTGCAAATTAAAACCTAAAAGAGAACATGAAAACAATAAATATATTACTCGTTTTATTAATTATGTTTAGTTTCGCGGCAAACGCTCACGGAGATAAACACAAAGGCAAAGGATTATTTAAAGGGATAGATACGCCTGCTGCAAAGGTAGTGTTGGCGTTCCACGAGGCACTTGAAACTGGCAATAAGAAACAAGCTAGAGCGCAGTTAGCGGATGATGTCACCATTTATGAGGGCGGTCGTGTTGAAAGAAGTGCAGACGAATACGTTCATCATCATATGTTGTCTGATATGAAGTACTTGGAAGTTATGAAAAGCAAAACTCTAGAGCACCAAGTGACAATACTTGGAGATACAGCGATTTCAGCCTCACGTAGCCACACCCAAGGCACTTTCAAGGGTAAAGAGCGCGACTATCAAGGGATGGAAACAATGGTGCTGGAAAAACAAAACGGCGAATGGAAAATCAAGCACATTCATTGGTCAAATTGATAATTAATATACTTGACCTGTGTCTTGGACACAGGTCTAAACTGTACTTAATTACTAATTTATTAAGTCAGGAGAGTCTATGAAAGTCTCTGAATTAGCGGATGCATTCGGCACGACAGTCGATACTGTTAGATACTACACTCGCTTAAAAATGTTGAACCCAATTAAGTCAGAAAATGGCTATAAGTATTACTCTCCTAGCGAAATTTCTCGGTTCAAGTTTATTTTAAGTGCAAGACAACTGGGGTTTTCAGTGTCAGATATACAAAACATTGTTGATGAGGCGAGTCACGGTAAAGCGGCTTGCCCCTTGGTACGAACACTAATAAAGGAAAGGTTAGCTGAAACCGAAGAACAATTTCAGGCTATGTTAGTTTTGCGAAAAAATATGAAAGATGCGTTGATGCAATGGGAAACCAAGGAAGACAAAGCTCCGACCTCAACTATGGTATGCCATCTAATAGATAGCTTCGAGCTAGTGGCTGATGAGGGAGGTTCTAATGACAAATAAGATATCCAACCAACAACTTATCATTGAAGGTGCGGGCTGTGCTAGCTGTGTTGGAAAAATCGAAGGGGCTTTAAATGCAACCCTTGGTGTAGTTAGCTCAGAAATGAACTTTGCCGATAGAACCGTAGTGGTAGTTGGTAAAGCTAAAACTGAAGAGTTAATCAGAGCCGTAGAGTCGGTTGGTTACAATGCTAAACCAATTGAGGATAGCTCGGCAACTGATGTACTAGATGAAAAAGAAGCGGCTGATTGGGCTTATTACAAAAAGCTGATGAGAGATACATTTATTGCACTTTCTTTAGGCATACCTCTTATGATCTACAGTATCGTTGTTGGTGAAATGACAGTAGAAACAAACGCTGAACGAATGTCGTGGTTCATGGTTGGTGTTTTAATTTTTGGCGTTATGTACTTTTCAGGTAAGCATTTTTATGTTGGTGCTTGGAAGAACTTCAAAAATCATTCTGCCAATATGGACACTCTGATTGCACTAGGAACGGGTACGGCATGGATTTACTCTATGGTTGTTGTCTTGGTGCCTGATGCTATCCCGATGATGGCTAGGCATGTGTATTTTGAAGCAACTGCTATGATAATTGGTTTGATTAATTTGGGTTTAGCACTTGAACTGAAAGCTAGAGGAAAAACATCGGAAGCTATAAAGCGTCTCATTGGTTTACAAGCTAAAACAGCAACTGTAGTTCGCGATAATAAAGAAGTTCAAATTGGAATTGAACAAGTTTTACTTAACGATGTTGTGAAAGTTAAACCGGGTGAGAAAATTCCTGTCGATGGCGTTGTATTAGAAGGTCACACTGCGATTGATGAATCAATGCTTACTGGCGAGCCGATGCCTGTTGAGAAATCTGAGAAAGATGAAGTTGTTACGGGCACTTTAAACAAATCAGGCATGATTTTATTTAAGGCAACACGAGTAGGGAAAGATACTGCGCTTGCACAAATTATCAATATGGTGAAACGAGCACAAAACTCTAAACCACCAATAGGCCGACTTGCAGACGTGATTTCAGGTTACTTTGTACCTGTAGTGATGATCATTTCGGTTTTAAGTGCATTAGCATGGCTTAACTTTGGGCCTGATCCGGCGATAGCCTTTGCCATTGTTTCCGCAACGACGGTGTTAATTATTGCTTGCCCTTGTGCCTTAGGCTTGGCGACGCCTATGTCGGTTATGGTTGGGGTAGGTAAGGCAGCCGAAGCTGGTGTACTTATTCGAAATGGAGAAGCATTACAAACAGCCTCAAAAATCACGGCAATGATATTAGATAAAACAGGAACTATTACGGAAGGGGCACCTAAGGTAACAGATATCGTTTTGGCACATTCAAAAGACGATAAAGAAGTATTACAGCTTGCCGCTAGTCTAGAGAGTGGTTCAGAGCACCCTTTAGCGCAAGCGATTGTTGAAAGTGCGTTAGAGCAGGATATTGAGTTACTAAAAATTGAATCGTTTAACGCCATTACGGGTTTTGGTGTAGAAGCAAACTGCAACAATAAAACCCTGCTTTTCGGCAACGATAAGTTAATGAAGTTAAAAGGCATAGACTTCACTGGCTTTATTGAACAAGCGCAGTCTTTAGCAAAAGAAGCCAAAACACCTATGTACTTTGCTGTAGATGGTGAGCTTGCCGCAATTATTGCTGTCGCAGATCCCATTAAGTCAGACTCAATCTCTGCTATCAAACGTCTTCAGGCCAATGATATACGCATCATCATGTTAACAGGTGATAACAAGGAGACTGCCGCCTCTGTTGCTAAAAAAGCGGGTATTACAGAGTTTCTTGCTGAGGTACTGCCAGAAGATAAAGCAAACAAGGTTAAAGAGCTACAAGACAGTGGCGAGATCGTTGGTATGACAGGTGATGGCATTAACGATGCTCCTGCGCTAGCGTTAGCTGATGTTGGTTTCGCCATAGGCACAGGGACTGATGTAGCTATCGAAAGTGCTGACATTACCCTAATGCGTGGCTCACTTCATGGCCTTGCTGATGCTATAGCGGTAAGCAAAGCAACTCTGCGAAATATCAAACAAAACTTGTTTGGCGCGTTTATTTACAACGTTGCAGGAATTCCTTTTGCAGCGGGAATTCTTTATCCGTTCTTTGGTATTTTACTTAGCCCCGTCATAGCAGGGGCTGCTATGGCCTTTTCGTCTTTGACTGTGGTGTCAAATGCGAACCGTCTTCGTTTATTTAAAGCAAAAGAACACTAAGGGAAATCGTTATGATGATTACTAATTTCTTAGGTTTTGTATTGATAGCGCTCATTATTTGGTGGTTCTGGCTATACAAACCCAAAAAAACAATCGTAGATACTAGTGAAGTTATTATTGAAGTAAATGATGGCGTTTATTCTCCAGCATCTATTCAAGTCCCCGCCAGACAGCCAATTACTTTGAAGTTTATACGTAAAGATCAATCTCCATGCTCAGAAGCATTACTTATTCCAACACTTGATGTAAGTGAGCAACTGAAATTGGGAGAGGTAACACAAATTAATCTTACAAACCTAATGCCGGGCGAATATGCGTTTCATTGCCAAATGCAAATGTATTGTGGTGTTATAAAAGTAATTTAAAATCACTTGGTAGTATTTTTTTCAAGTGGATTTGAATATAGAATCCACTTCATAGAATTGTTAGGTCTGAATTTACTGGCAAAAGTACAAAGATCTGTTACCGACTAAGCGTAATATTAGATCAATGTTATTACTTACTTAATACTTCAACTTTACCTTCTAGTTTTCCGTAAGCTCGTTGGAGTTTATCAAACTCAACTTCTTTAAATTCAAGTTGCTTGATGCGACTTTCATTCGCTTCAATTAGTCCAATAAGCTTCGAGTTCTCAGCAACTAATTCCTCATTTCTAGATTGCAAAGCATCTATTTCAGATTCTAGTTCGTCAATTTTATTGTCGCTTGATTCAATAGCGAGGCTTGCTTGATTTTCAGATTCCTCATATTCAAGGATCTTTGATTGGTAATCATCAATAGTAGATTTAACTCTTCTTTCGGCAACTTGTTGTGCGACTTTGTAGCTTTCAATTGCTAGTTTTTCTAATTGGCTCTTAGCAGTCAGTTGGTTTTTTTCTAACTTGTCTGCTATTTCAATCGGCAGCTCTACTTCTGTTGTATCTTCCTCTGTAACTGTTTCTTGTTCTTCTAGATGTTTGGACCACACTAATTTAATACGTTCCGAACTTCCGCCTTGCAATCTATTTCTTATCGCAAAAGGGCTTATGAGTTTGCCTTCTGCCTCAATTGCCAGCCCAGCGTTAATAATTTGCTGATCTGAAAATTCCGCTTTTCTACCCATGCTCACCTCAAAAAATAAGTTAAATAAGTTATTTATCTTAATTAACTTTAGTGTGTTTTTGCTATTTTTCAAATAAATGAATAGATAAAGTCGCTTGTAAGCTAAGCAATCACTTTTTTGTAAATGTTATGGCGTTCTACTCTATATGGTGAACGAAAGTTGTCGATTCTATTAGTTCATGTACGAAACTTGTTGGATTGACTTTCGTTCACTTCTTGGATAGGGTGTACGAAAGGTATAACTTTCGGACATTTATATGAGTAAAAAGAAAGAAATCAGAAAAATATCATTCGAAGAGTTAAAAGAAATTTTAAGAGATCCATTTCGAGTAATAGTGGAAGAAGGTAATACCACGCATATTTGTGAATATGGACAAGAAAGCTATAAGGTACTTGAACGAGTGTCATTAAGTTCAGAGGCTCACAAATTAATTAAGCATTTAAGTACTAACAACATTATTTATAAATCTAAATGGGGAAGAAACATAGTTTCTGATATTCCTGACTTCGCTACGTTCTATGACATTCATCGTGGAGATATCTATGGAAATCAAACTAGTGATGAGTACGAGATAGCAGAATCTTTAGGGCTGGCTGAAGCTAGATAATATATGAAAGTTGGTTTTGCCAGAGTATCAACTCAAGAACAGGAGCTTGATATTCAACTTACTAAATTAACTGAATTTGGCTGTGAAAGAATCTTTCAGGGTAAACAGTCTGGTGCTTCAGTTAAAAATGATGAGATGCTAAAAGAGCTTATTGATTTTATAAGAGATGGTGATGAGGTTATTGTAACTCGACTAGACCGATTAGGTCGCTCTTTAAAATCTATTCTGAACGCTATAGAGGATATCCATCGCAAAGGTGCAAACCTTAAAACCATAGATGGCTCACTTAATACAAGCAGTGATAATCCTTTTTCGAAAGCGATGGTTAATCTGTGTGGAGTATTCGCTCAACTGGAACGTGACCTTATTCGGAGCAGAACTGCTGAAGGTCGCGAAAAAGCAAAAGCCCAAGGAAAGCATTTGGGAAGGATGCCAGCGTTATCTAATAAACAAGCTAAAGATATAAAGGAAGCTATATCCAGAGGTGAATCTATATCTAGTATGGCAAAAAAGTACAAAGTTAGTCGCTCAACAATCAATCGAACACTTAATCGAATCTCAAAAGAAGGCTAAGTACACATTTTATAGATATATGCCACTTGAACCTTCAAGTGGGGGAATATGATATTTTATTTTAAATACTGAATTGGTAAGAATTTTAATTTTATTAAGAGAGGTGCTGTAGTGAAAAATAGTTCGTTTTTAGCATGGATATTGCGTATGAACCTTATTAAGCGATGGTCTCCCATGCACTTAATGAAACAAGAAAATGTTGCAGAACATAGTCATCAAGTTGCCGTTATTGCTCATCTCCTAGCAACTATTAAAAATGTGTACTGCGGTGGTCAAATAAGTCCTGAGAAGGCGGCTACAATAGCTTTGTACCATGAGGTTTCTGAAACTAAACTTCAAGATATTAATCACGTTACTAAATACAGTTCTCCAGCATTAACCGAAGAATTCAAGAAAATTGAAGACTTGGCAGAGATTGAGTGTCTAAACACGCTACCTGAAAAATTACAACCTCTCTTCAAAGAGCTGGTTATCCAAAAACAGGTTGATAAAGAATATAAGAAACTAGTAAAAGCAGCCGATATTCTTACTGCTTATTTCAAAGCATGTGATGAACTCAAATTTCATAATCCTGAATTCGTATCTGTCAAAAAGCGCTTATCTGAAAAGGTTGATTTGTGTAAAGAAGAAATGCCGGAAGTAGGAGTGTTTATGGAGCTATTTGAACAAAATTGTTTAGCTAGCTTGGATGATTTATCTAGTTAAATTTGACTTTTGAATTTTGTATGTGGTAAATTGTATGTATAGTTTTTGGCTTAAAGCATTAATTAATAAAGCCTAAAGCTGCCTCCCTTCATCAACAAATACAAAAACGGTGTTTTCTTCCGAATGGCGGGTGACCAATGTCGTGGGCGAGCGATAATGTTTCGATAAGACTGCGGCAAGGTAAACATGCTGAAAATGACGCATTGCTTGGATTTGCTCTTAGTTGACCTAAAATACCACTGGCAATTTGCGCTACTTCGAGTGAATGGGTTAATCGGGTGCGATAAAAGTCATTTACGCCAATGCCCATAATTTGGGTTTTTGCTTGTAAACGCCTAAAAGCGGCTGCGTGAATAATGCGAGAGCGGTCTTTTTGATACGGGGAACGTTTATCATCGGGGCGATGTTTGTTTTCTTGATAACGTCTAGCCAGCCATTCTTCAGTCATAAATCCGGTTTAATCTACTTATATCATAGTGTTATTTTAGACATAAATTGCAACAACTTAAAACACTATTAAGGTATAAGCTGTGCCATAGTTAAAGCTATGGTGATATTTGGAGTGAGATTATGCCATTACCCATTTTGCTTGGTGTGTCAGCAGCCGCAGTGTTAGCAAATTCGTTTTATCGTAGTGAGATAGAAAAGCAAGATAAACAACGTAAGTTAGGTTTAAAGGCAAGCAGTGCGGTCGGACGCTACCCGTGTGATCATTTACCGAGTGAATTTCAAATAACGCCGCAAATTGGCAGTATAGTGTGTTGTGGTGTGTACAACGGGTTTATCCACACAGGCTTAGTAATTGATGATGACCTTGTATTAGAGTTACATGGTTCTGGATTATCGCGTGCCATTAGTTTTAAGCGCTTTTTACAAGACCGCAGTGGTCAGCATATTTTTGTTGCAGCAGACACGCTTACCAACCCAATCATATTTGATTTTGACCAAGAACACATCGCTCGTCAGGTGTTTGCTTATCACGATTATCACGTGAGTAAACGTAATTGTTATTCACATTCTTGGTACTGCTTAACGGGTAAAATGACGCCGTTTGCTAGTTTCGAATTATTTAATAAAGCACTTAGTTCGTTAGTGGGTCACAGTATTTATTGGGATAGAGCAAAGATTAAAAAGCTTACGTCCTAGTATGCATTAGTGTAGAATTGTTCCTTTTTTTAGACATTTCTAAACTACTTAAATTTTATATGAAGTTATTATTAAAACTAATTATAGTGTGTTTGTTTGGTTACATGTTGGTCGCGCCTTGGCTCACTGACACTGAACAACAAACCGAATCTAAAGATAAAGCAACGCAAGTAAAAAAAGTGGTTGTTGAAAAGCCGCTGCATAATGTGAAATTGCCTGATTTTGCGGAAATTCGTGATGTGAAAGCGCGCAAAAAAGCGTTCTTTGATTTGTTAAAGCCGCATGTTTTAGCGGAAAACAAGCGCATCCTAAAGCAACGTGAAAAAATTGATTTAGCCTTAACTGAACTAGAACTCGGCTTTGCAGTTCCCGAAACACAAATCAAACCGTTAAAGAAAATTCTTGTTGAATATAAACTCGACGACACAGTTAACGAAGAAAACTTAACGCGTGCATTACGCCGTGTTGATATGATTCCACGCGCCATGGTGTTAACACAGGCGGCGAACGAGTCAGGCTGGGGTACCTCGCGTTTTGCACGTATTGGCTTAAACTTCTTTGGCTTATGGTGCTTTAAAGAAGGCTGTGGCATGGTACCTAATAAGCGTAATGAAGGGCGTAGCCATGAAGTTGCGGCATTTAAAACACTTGAGCAAAGTGTGCGCGCATATTTCAGAAACATTAATACTCACCCTGCATATCAACAACTTCGTGATCTAAGGCAAAGCAATCGCTACGACGAGCAGATTATACTAGCCGAGAAGTTATTGAATGGTCTTGGCAGCTACTCAGAACGCGGTCAAGCCTATATTGATGAACTAAATCACATGTTAATGACGAATCAAAGGTATTTCGGTGAATAAGATTTTAGTAGCGGCAGGCATTTTTGCATCAACACTTTCGTTAACGGCAAATGCGTCTGAATTTGTTGTCTCGTATGATGGCTTTTATGACCGTTTAAAAGTGATGTCGAAAGGGGATTACGCAAGCGCAGATGTTGGTTTTTATTTAATTAACCAAAACGCCAATCCCTGTACGATTGAAAGCGGCAGTATTATTACTAAAACCAATGAGTATCCTCTTAATTATACGCAAACCAGTAAATTGCTGTTACCGTTTGATGAAACGCTCGATAAAGACAAAGCGCTTATCGTGATACAGCCAAAAGCAGGTGAGCAATGTCAGTTAAAATTGCAGATGGAATCAAGCCAAGATTATGGTGACAGTGTGTCGTTAAAACAAATGGCAAAGCTGCAAACTGAGTTTGATGATTTAATTGGCCGTTTGTCTGGCTTTTTTATGCGTACGTTGTTCTCGTTTATGATGCCAGAAGTGAAAGGTGTCACCTTAGTGTTTGATAACACAGTAGCTGCACCAATGGGCGCGGGCGATGAAATTAAGTGTAAGGACAATCGCTGTACAATTGAATCGCTTAATGTGGAAGGGGAAGACAAGCGTTTAACGTTTTCACAACCAATTAAACAAGTGATCCCATATATCGCAAAATAATACCAATTCACTTAAGTAGCTGATCATCCTAGCGGACTAAATATCATGTTAACTGCGTTAGAATTTATCAATGTAGAACAACTACATAAGAAAAATTCCGCCTTGTTACCATTTCATTTATCCAGCGCTATTCTTGATCACATACTTAACAGAATTGGTATAAGCGATTTATTCATTGTTAAAAACAAAAAAACCAGTTCATTTGAACTGGTTTTTTTATATTAATTTCGGCTTAATCTACCGTAACTAACTTAAGTGTATTTGTTGCACCAACAGTTTCCATTGCATCACCATGGGTCAAAATTACTTTATCACCAGATTGTAAGTAGCCTTTGCTTACTAATGTCGCTAATGCTTGTTTTACCAGCGAACCTGAATCGTATTCTGTTGAATCGAAATACACCGGATAAACACCACGATAAAGTGCTGTTTGACCAAGTGTGCGGTTGTGGCGAGATAGCGAGTAAATTGGTAAACCAGAGCTAATACGCGACATTAATTTTGCCGTGCTACCCGATTCAGTTAATGCAACAAGTGCTTTTACAGAATCTAAGTGGTTTGCTGCGTACATTGCTGATAGTGCGATTGTTTCAGATGTATTTTCAAACATTGAATCTAAGCGGTGCTTAGAAATAGCAGTTTGAGGCTGAGACTCTGCACCTAAACAAACACGCGCCATAGTCTCAACTGTGATAGCAGGGTAGTCACCCGCTGCAGTTTCTGCTGATAACATTACCGCATCAGTGCCATCAAGTACGGCGTTTGCAACGTCCATTACTTCTGCACGAGTTGGCATTGGGTTATCAATCATTGATTCCATCATTTGCGTCGCAGTGATAACAGTGCGGTTTAGCGTACGTGCACGGCTGATAATTGCTTTTTGCTTACCAACAAGCGCCGCATCACCAATTTCAACTCCTAAATCACCACGGGCAACCATAACGGCGTCAGATGCTAATACGATATCGTCAATTGCTTCTTCCGTTTCAACGGCTTCTGCACGTTCGATTTTTGCAAGTAGTTGCGCTTTTGAACCGGCAGCTTCTGCGAGTGAACGTACATAACGCATATCATCGCCAGAACGAGGGAAAGAAACCGCAATGTAGTCAACGTTGATCTCAGTTGCAGTGATTAAATCTTCTTTGTCTTTGTCTGTAAATGCTGGTGCGGTTAAGCCACCACCTAAACGGTTGATACCTTTGTTGTTTGATAACACGCCACCAACAGTTACTGTGGTGTGCACTTTTTTACCAACAACTTCATCAACAGTTAATTGAATTAAGCCATCGTTTAATAGCAATAAGTCGCCTGATGACACATCTTGTGGTAACTCTTTATAGTCGATACCTACACCATTGATGTCGCCTTGACCTTTTTCCATTTCAGCATCAAGAATAAACTTTGCGCCTACTGCTAAGTCAACTTTACCTTCTTTAAACGTTGAAACGCGGATTTTAGGGCCTTGTAAGTCGGCAAGAATAGCGATGTGTGTATCTAATTTTTTAGCAATTTCACGTACTTTTGCTGCACGATCTTTATGATCTTGTGCGACGCCATGAGAGAAGTTTAGGCGTACTACATTGGCACCTGCTTTTATTACTTTTTCTAAATTATCGTCTCTATCTGTAGCAGGACCGAGTGTGGCAACGATTTTGGTACGTCTTGGCATTTAGTAGCTCCCGTTGGCTATTTCTATATATTCTTTGTATTACACAACAACTAAGCTAAAGAGGCTAGCTTAATATACTTGCTTTTTGTGTGGTTAGTAGATTATGACACCGGTGTCATGTTGGCGTCAACTGATTGCACACTAGATTTAGTATGAATAATATTTATGTAAATTTTATTATACGCCTTTTAAATTATCTTAATAGCCCTAAAAAAGGACATAAGTCCGCTGAAATCGGTCGTTAGACGATTGATATTCGGTAGAGAATTGAACAAATCGAGTAAAATTAAGGCCTAGCAAAGAAATTATATTCTATAATTTTTTTAATAATAAAATTGCATGCTGGTCGAAAAGCCATATAATGCGGCGCCATTACCGCTTAACTAATCTAAAAATTCAGTGTAAACATCGCACTGACTAAAATTTAGATTAGCAATGAATTCACACCTAACAGTTAGGAGATTTTATATGCAAGTCGCATTAGTTGGCTTAGGCGTTATGGGTAAGAACCTTGCCTTAAATTTAATTGAGAAAGGTTTAAATCTCGTCGCTTATGACAAAAACCCAGATGCAGGCGAAGATTTACTGAGCTTAGCGAAAAAAGAAGGGTTTGCCGAACGACTGCATATTGTAAGCGACTTATCCGACATGGTTCGTCGTCTTGAAACACCGCGTTCAATTTTACTTTTAGTACCAGCAGGCGAGTTGGTAGACAAAGTGTGTTCAGAATTAATCGAAGCGGGCGTTGATATTAACGATATTATTGTCGATTGCGGTAACAGTAATTATAAAGACGGTATTGCCCGTAAACTGAAATATCAAAATAAGTTTGAATTTGCCACTATGGGTATTTCGGGGGGGGCTGAAGGAGCACGTCATGGTCCTGCAATGATGGCATCGGGCTCTGAAGGCGGTTGGGAACGCATTATTCCTTTCTTCGAAAAAGTAGCGGCAAGCCATAATGGCGAATCGTGCTTTGCCCGTGTTGGCCAATCGGCATCAGGTCATTTTGTAAAAATGGTTCACAACGGCATTGAATATGCGCTGATGCAGTTAATTGCTGAAGTGTATCATTTATTGCGTTTAGGCTGCGGTAAATCAAATGATGAAATTGCAGCGCTTTTTGATACTTGGTCTGAAGGTGAACTAAACAGTTACCTACTGTCAATTTCAAGCCATATATTAAAGCTTAATTCGAGCGATAACACACCGATTGTTGATTTAATCGATAACAAAGTTGGTGCAAAAGGCACAGGCCTTTGGACTGCACAAAATGCCCTTGAATTAGGTATTGCGGTACCGTCGTTAGTCGCAGCGGTTCAAGCTCGCCACTTAACGAATACACAAGATACACACGCTGCGTTAGAAATGACTTACGCAGCTAAGCAACCTGCGAAAGTAGACATTGATCTTGAAGAATTACGCAAAGCATTCCATTTAGCGAGCCTGTTATGTTACCGCCAAGGTTTAGCCTTGATTAAAGGTGCATCACGCTCTCATCAGTGGAAGGTGGATTTAGCTAAAACGTTACAAACATGGCGTGCAGGCTGTATTATTCGTGCAGATTACTTAGATCAAATCGCAGAAGGTAACGGCTTTATTGATGGTTTAAATGATGAAGTGATTGCACTTCGCAACATTGCTGCTGACGCAGTAAGATCAGGCCTTGCGTTCCCAGTACTTGCAGCTACGCAAACTTACTATGCAACGCTCACAACACCAAGCAATGGTCATTTAGTGCAAGCACAACGCGATTACTTTGGTGAGCATGGTATTAAAACGCATGAAGGCGAAACCTGTCATTTAACTGACTTAACGCATATAGACGCAAAAGTACGATAATGGATAAAAAATGGCAAACACACCTCACCGACGCACAAAAACATGTGTGCGTAGATGGGGGCACTGAATACCCATTTACGGGAGAATATAACGACTTCTTTGAGTCGGGTGATTATTACTGTGTTTGCTGTAATGCTTTGCTATTTAAATCGGATGATAAATTTCAATCTGGTTGTGGTTGGCCGGCTTTTAGTTTCAGTGAAAAAGAAAGTATTCGTTACTTACGTGATAGCTCACATGGCATGGAACGTATCGAAGTGCGTTGTAAGCAGTGTGATGCGCATCTTGGTCACGTATTTAATGATGGTCCGCCGCCTACCGGTACACGCTATTGTATTAATTCAGTGTGTTTAGATTTTAAAGCAAAGTAATTACAAGTTAGTTAATAAAAAAGCGCCGTAGGGCGCTTTTTTATTGGCATATTACATTTGCTCTAGCGAGTGAGTTCACCTTTTAGATTGTCTTGCATTAAATGACGTACTGTTTCAACTTCTAAGTTTTGACTAAGTAAGTAATGTAGTTTTGTAAGACAAGCTTCTAATGTCATATCGTAACCGCTAATTACGCCCGCATTTAGTAGTGCGTTACCGGTTGCATAACCCCCCATATTAACACTGCCTTGAATACATTGAGTAAGGTTGATAATTACTAACCCTGCTTGTGTTGCGCTACTAAATAATTCAAGCATTTCGGGGTTTTGAGGTGCATTACCTACACCGAAACTCAATAGTACAAGTGCTTTTAAAGAGTCTGTCATCATACTTTTAATCAGGTCGACAGAAATGCCTGGGTACAAGTGCAATACGGCAATTTGCTGAGGCGTAATTTTAGTGACGTCCAGTTTATTGTTTAAACTTGGGCTTAATTGACCGGCAACTAACTCAATATTAATGCCAACCTTAGCAAGGGGCGACATATTGGGTGAACCAAAGGCAGCAAAACCATCAGCATGCATTTTAGTTGCACGGTTACCACGGTAAAGTTGATTATTGAAATATAAACTTACTTCACCGATAGGGTAATTAGCTGCAAGATACATTGCATTGAGTAAGTTAACTTGACCGTCTGAGCGCAATTGCGATAGTGGAATTTGCGACCCAGTAACAATTACCGGCTTGGTTAAATTTTCCAACATAAAGGAGAGGGCAGATGCGGTATACGCCATGGTGTCGGTGCCATGTAGGACGACAAAACCGTCGTAATCTGCGTATTTTGCTTTAATATCATCGGCGATTTGCTGCCAATGAATCGGGCTCATATCAGATGAATCAATTAACGGGCAATACTCGTGAATATCAAATAATGGCATTTCTTCACGATTAAATTCAGCGCTGGCTTTAACAGTTTGAGTAAGAAATCCTTCAGCTGGAATATAGCCTTTGCTTGATTTCTTCATACCTATGGTACCGCCTGTATAGGCGATATATATTTTCTTTCTTTTCATAAAAATAGCCCGGTAGTTGTACCGGGCTATTATAGTGTAAAAGTTAGGATATAAGTAGCGTTTAGTAGCTAACTGTACACACTAAACACTTAGCGTAAACACCATTTGGATCGTTAAACTGCTCTAAGCTTGATACTTGCTGTTTAAGACCATGTGCTGTTTGCATTATGCTGTTTTTAACTGGCGCGTAATCGTCTTTACTAATGTACGCTTTAACAAACGCGGCCGCTTGAGATTCACCAAAAATCTTTTGTACTAGCATTTCTTGCTCAGTCAGTTGATGCTCAATAGTGATAACATCGTACATCGATAAGCTAGCAAGCTCAGCTGCGCGTTTAATTGCATCTTGCTTATTACCAAGAGCATCTACAAGACCAAGCTCTTTTGCTTTTGTACCAATCCAAACGCGACCTTGTGCTACTTTATCAACTTCGCCTTTATCCATACCGCGTGCTTCAGATACAACCGTTAAGAAGCGGTCATACGCACTTTCTACAGACATTTGAATAACGTCAGCTAGCTTTGGCTCAAGTGGGCGCAGCATAGAAAACGATGCCATATCGGTTGTTGCAACACCATCTGAATAAATACCTAACTTAGCGAGGGTCTTTTCAAATGTCATCATAGTACCGAATACACCGATTGAACCAGTGATAGTACTAGGCGCCGCCCAAATTTCATTAGCGTTTGCTGCAATCCAATAGCCACCTGATGCAGCAACAGAGCCCATTGATGCAATAACAGGTTTACCTGCGTCTTTTAACGCTAACACTTCTGCACGAATAATTTCAGATGCGAACATACTACCGCCACCTGAATCAATACGCAGTACAACGGCTTTTACTTTTTCGTTTAAGCGAGCGCGACGTAGTAGTTTCGCTGTTGAATCACCACCAATTTCGCCTGCTTTACGTTCGCCATCAACAATGTTGCCTTTTGCAACAACCACAGCAACTTTATCCGTAATTGGGTTTTCAATTGGGAACGGTGGTTTTAACGTTTTTAAGTATTTGTTAAATGAAATCTGTTTAAATGATTTACCTGATTCATTGTTGCCTACTTCTGCAATTAGCTTTTGGCGTAATGCCTCTTTGCTCACTAATTGATCTACCCACTTATATTGCAATGCGAATTGACCTGAATGACCATTAACCTTGGCAAACTTTTCTTTGTACGTTTCCATATCTTCGTCAAAGTTTGTTATTTCAAAACCACGGTGTGCTGCAACGTCTGTTTTATATTCAAGCCAAAGCGCGTCTAACCATGCTTTATTTGCTTCTTTTGCAGCATCTGACATGTTGCTGCGGATCAGTGGCTCAACAGCGGACTTAAATGTACCAACGCGGAAGATATGTTGTGAGATTTCCAGCTTATCAATCGCTTCTTTAAAATAAAGCGGATAAGTTGCATAACCTGAAATATCAACAGCGCCATATGGGTGCATTAAGATTTCATCGGCTTTACTGGCAATGTAATACTGCGCTTGCGAATAATAATCGCCGTATGCATATACTTTTTTGCCAGTTTCTTTGAACTTATCAAGCTGCGCCGCAATGGCCTTTAATTTATTAAGATGCGCGCCCTGCATTTTTTGTAGGTCGAGTAATAACAGCTTTATTTTTTTATCTTTTGCTGCGTACTTAATCGTCATCAAAATATCGTCAAGCAATACTTCAGGTGGCTCATCATTTGAACCCATAGAGTCATTAAGTGCAGCTTCTACAGGGTCAATGTATGTTTTCTCTTCAACAATATTGCCAGATAATGACAGTACTAGCGCAGAGTCTTGTTCAACAATAATTTCGTCTTCTGAACTCATAATTGATACAAACAGTGCAATTAGAATAAAGAAGAACAGAATGTTTAATACGAGGCGTCTTGAAAAATTTAGAATATTCCAAAAGCCTACAAATGCCTTTTTAACCAAAATCCTATCCTATATATAGATTTATCATCTATTACCATCTTAACTTACTTTTTAGGCAAACTTAAATGAAAAACGTAACTAAGTGTTTAGCAAAAAAGTTTAGATAAAACATTATAGTTAGTGAGTAAGTTAAGAGATCACTTTGGACAAGCTTGAGTTAACTGGTTAAACCAGTTAAAGTGCTTGAGGTATGACCAGTAGAGTAAGTAGCAAGTATGTTAGAACAAGAATTAAAACTGAAAAACAATTCACTGCGAAATCGCCTTGTAATGGGCTCAATGCACACCGGTTTAGAAGAAGGTGTTTGGAACATAAAGCGCTTAAAAGCATTTTATGAGGCACGCGCAAAAGGCGGTGTTGGTTTAATTATTACAGGGGGCTTTAGCCCAAACTTGGTTGGTAAATTAACGCCAATCTCGTCGTCATTTAATACGTTTTTTGATGTGTTAAAGCATCGCCCAGTAACCAAAGCGGTGCACGAACACGGTGGTAAAATTTGCTTGCAACTGCTTCATGCAGGACGATATGCCTATCACCCATTTAATCAAGCGCCAAGCGCAATTAAGGCGCCAATCAATCCATATAAGCCAAAAGAAATGTCGCTTAGCAATATTCAAAGCACGGTTAAGTCGTTTGCTAAATCGGCTCGACTTGCAGAGCGTGCAGGCTATGATGGCGTTGAAATCATGGGTTCAGAAGGTTACTTAATTAATGAGTTTATGGCTCCGCGTACCAACAAGCGCACCGATAAATACGGTGGTTCAAACGAAAATCGTATGCGTCTTGCAAAAGAAATTGTTGAAGCTGTGCGCCGAGAAGTAAGCGATAAGTTTATTATTGTATTCCGAATTTCGGTAATGGATTTAGTGGAAGAAGGTTCAACCCAAGATGAAGTGATTGAACAAGCAAAAGTGTTAGAAAAAGCGGGTGTTGATATTTTTAACACCGGTATTGGCTGGCACGAAGCTCGTGTTCCAACCATTGCTAGCATGGTACCGCAAGGTGCGTTTGTTGAAGCAACCGAAATGCTAAAACAGCATGTATCTATTCCATGTGTTGCGGTAAACCGTATTAATACGCCAGACCTAGCTAATTCAATCTTAACTAATAAATCTGCCGATTTAATCTCAATGGCAAGACCGTTACTGGCAGACCCAGATTTCTTTAATAAATACGTTGAAAACAAAAGCGACAACATTAATGTGTGTATCGCGTGTAACCAAGGTTGTTTAGATAACGTATTTAAAGGTAAACGCGCCACATGCCTTGTCAATCCGCGCGCAGGTTTTGAACTAGACTATTCATTAGAGGCAACAACTAATACTAAAAATGTACTTGTTGTCGGTGGTGGGCCAGCAGGCTTAGCGGCAAGTTGCTATTTAGCTGAGAAAGGGCACAAAGTGACGTTAATTGAGCGCTCAAAGCACTTGGGTGGTCAGTTTAATTTAGCGATGCGTGTGCCGGGTAAAGAAGACTTTAATTATACCCTTGATTACTTTAAATCAGAGTTAGCTAAGTTAAAGGTAAATGTTCAGCTTGAAACTGCGTTTGACGATAGCATGTACGAACAATACGACAATCTGGTATTTGCTACCGGTGTGCGCCCGCGTGAAGCGTCATTTGCGTTAAAAGATGGCAGAACCTTGCTTGCGTATGATGAAGTTATCCGTGGCGAAGTAGAAATTGGCAAAAATGTCGTTATTTTAGGTGCCGGCGGTATTGGTTTTGATATGGTTGCGTTTTTAGCTGAAAAAGCGAATAAGTCGGTTGACGAATTCAAGCAGCAATGGGCAATTAATGTCGAAGGGCATCAACATAACATTCCACACAATATTACTATGTTAAAGCGCAGTCCAGGCCGTTTTGGTAGCGACCTAGGTAAAACGACGGGTTGGATCCACCGTGCGGTAGCGAAGCAACAAAATGTACAACAGATCAGTGGTTGTAATTATGTCGAATTGAATAAAGACGGTCTCGTTATCGAGGTAGATGGTAAACAACAAACCATTCCATGTGATTCGGTGATCACCTGTATTGGCCAAGTGTCTAATACAAATACCTTTGAATCACAACTCGAAAATGGGAAATATGCGTCTAAAATTGATGTGATCGGTGGCGCAAAATTGGCCTCAGCAATCGATGCAAAACGCGCAATTTTCGAAGCGCTGCAAGTTGCTCGAAAAATTTAGTGAATAAATAACTATGTTTTACCGGTCTTTAATTTAGTTATAAAAATTAGAGGTCGGTATGACACTGCTTAATCACTATCAAACATTAATTCAAAAAAGCCAGATTTTCTCTGGTATTCCATTTTTACTGTTCCGCTTAATTCTCGCACCTGTGATGATCATTGCAGGTTACAGTAAGCTCGGTATGAGCGAAAACCCTGCTAGTTTTTTAGAAGCCATTACAGCGTTACCTAGCGTTGTTTCATGGTTTGGTAATAGCGAATGGGGATTAGGCTTACCAATGCCGGAGTTGTTGGCATTTTTAGCTGGATGGACAGAATTTCTGGGTGGGTGGTTGATTTTAATCGGCTTATTTACCCGCGCCGTTGCGATTCCATTAGCGTTTACTATGGTTGTCGCGATTACCACGGTGCATTGGCACAATGGTTGGTTTTCAATTACCCCAACAAATAGTGAAACCAGTGCCGCAAAAGTATTGGATTGGCTAGCTATTCCTGGTGCAAAGGCCAGCTTAGAAAATTCCAAAGCAGCACAAGAGCGATTGAACAAGATGCGCGAAATCCTTGATGAACATGGATTTACCGAATACTTGTATGAAACCGGTAAACCCGTTGTGTTAAATAATGGTATTGAGTTTGGTTTTATTTATTTTGCGATGTTGTTGAGCTTATTTTTTAATGGCGGCGGCAGATACGTCAGCCTCGACTATTGGCTTGCGCGCAAGTTTTTGCCAAACACCCAGCAAGATAGCTAGCCCATCGGTGCGTTAAACTCTTTTCTTTTCAGTGCAGTTTGTTAAGCTTGGCAAAAAACTAACTTGTCAGCTTAATGAACGCATTAGAACTCTTATTAGAACGTCAATCAGACAGTAAACTCACTACACCAGGCCCAACAACTGAGCAATTGGATATTATTAAACAAGCAGCGCTTCGCGCGCCAGATCATGCAGCGCTTAAGCCATGGCAGTTTATTCTTGTTGAAGGTGATGCCCGTGAGAAACTTGGCGAAATTTATTATCAAGCCGCATTGAATAACAACGCCGATGACACCGTGTTAGCACGTGCAAAAGAACTGCCTTTGCGTGCACCGCTTATTATTATTTGTATTGCCAAGTATAAGCCTCATGACAAGGTACCGAGAATCGAGCAGGTACAATCAGCAGGCTGTGCGGTAATGGCAATGCAACAAGCGGCATTTGCACAAGGGCTTGCAGGTGTATGGCGCACTGGTAGTTATGCACAAGACGACTATGTAAAACAAGCGCTTAATCTTGCTCCAGAAGATGAATTAGTTGGCTTTTTGTATCTTGGCAGCAAAGTAAACGATTTCAAAAAGTCGCGAAATATCGACGTTAATGATTTTTTCACAAGCTTGTAGGGGCACCATGCTAGGACCAATTACTACAGGCATTGATGATAAAACGTTATCACAAGAAGAGCTTGAGCTATTAGCGCACCCATTAGTGGGCGGCGTTATTTTGTTTTCCCGTAACTTTGAAAATATCGAGCAACTGTGCGCGTTAACAAAACACATTAAAACCATCAATCCATCCCTTTTAATTTCAGTTGACCATGAAGGCGGTCGAGTACAGCGTTTTCGTGACGGGTTTACTGAATTGCCAAGTATGTCGGATGCATTTGTGTTTGCTAATGGCGGCTTAAATGATATTGGTTGGACACTGGCTGCAGAGTTACTTGCCTGTCAAATTGATTTCTCATACGCTCCTTGTGTTGACGTGAATGGTATTTCACAAGTGATTGGTAATCGTGCATTCTCGTCTGAACCCATGGATGTAATTAATGGCGCGAAAACGCTGATTGGTGGTTTACACAGTGCGGGTATGAAATCGGTTATTAAGCATTTTCCGGGTCACGGCTCGGTCGGTCCAGATTCGCACATTGCAATGCCGAAAGATGATCGTAGCTTTAGAGAGATAAGTCAGTTTGATTTACTGCCGTTTAAAGCGTTAATTGATTTAGGCATTGCGGATGCGGTAATGCCTGCGCACGTGATCTACTCTGAAGTTGATGAAAATCCAGCGTGTTTTTCGCCATTTTGGTTGCAAAAGGTGTTACGACAGCAGCTTGGTTTTAACGGCGCTGTGATATCTGACGATATGGGAATGCAAGGCGCAGTGCAAGTGGGAGATAATGTCACCCGAGTGACAAAAGCCCTGCAAGCCGGGTGCGATAACGTACTACTGTGCAATGAAAAAGAAGGACTTTACCAAGTACTTGACGGGCTTTCGATAGCAGATTTTCAAGAACACGGTTCACGTATGAAGGTGTTTCATCAAAAGCGTTATCCAAGTTGGGATGATGTGAAACGTGATGCACGATGGCAAAATTGCCAAAAACTGATAAAAAGTTAACCTACAAATAATATGAATAACAATAATAAACATATTTTGATTGGGGTTGTTTTGTGCCTTGTTGCTTATTTAGCATCACGATATTTATGGCTGCAACCCGATACTATTTCCTTTACCTTAGCAATTACCGTTATTACCGCCTATTTTTGGGTGACTGAGGCATTACCAATACCGCTTACGTCGGTCATACCAATTGGTTTGTTTCCATTTGTTGGCGTATTAACGCACCAGCAAGCAGCATCATCGCTAGGCTCACACGTTATTGTATTGTTGATGGGCGCGTTTATGTTAGCGGTGGGAATTGAAAAATCTGGCGTTCATCGACGCATTGCATTTGCCATTTTGAAAGTCATTGGTGGCGACAGCGCACTTCGTATTATATTTGCCATTATGGCAACTAGCAGCATTTTATCTATGTGGATTTCAAACACCGCGACAGTCGTTGCGTTGCTCCCTGTGGTGCTCGCGATTTGCGCATCAACCGATGATAATCGATTTAAAATCGCCTTATTGCTAGGGCTTGCGTATTCGGCATCGTTGGGTGGAGTAGGTACACTGATTGGTACGCCACCAAATGTGATTTTTGCGTCGGTTTATGAGGAGTTTGCTGGTGAAGAATATGGTTTTATTCGTTGGATGAAAGTAACCGTGCCGATTATTGTGATTTCAATTCCATTAATGGCGCTATGGCTTGCCCGTGGCATTCGTTTATCGTCGGCTATTCATCTGCCTAAGTGCGATGGTTGGAGCATTGCAGAAAAACGCGTGTTAGTGATTTTTGCGATGGTTGCGCTACTTTGGGTGTTTCGCAAAGAGCCGCTTGGCGGCTGGTCACAGATGCTTGATATTAATACCGTAGGGGATTCGTCAGTTGCCTTACTAGGCGTTCTTGCGATGGCAATAACCAGTAATGGCAAAGGAGGTCGTATTCTTGAATGGCAGGACGCGAAAGAAATCCCATGGGGCATGCTGCTGTTATTTGCCGGTGGTATTTGTATCGCTAAAGCGTTTGTTTCAAGCGGATTAAGTGAGTTACTCGGGCAGTTTTTTGTGGCACTGGGTACGTTACCTGTATTACTTAGTTTGTTTGCATTAGCGATAGGGGTCTCATTCTTAACGGAAATTACCTCTAATACCGCAACAGCGACGCTTATGATGCCAATTATCGCAAGTGCTGCGATTGCACTTAATTTACCAATTGAACTATTAATGATCCCTGTGGTGATTAGTTGCTCGTGTGCATTTTGTTTACCGGTTGCAACGGCACCTAATTCAATTGTTTTTGCCAGTGGCGAAGTGTCAATTAAAGATATGGCAAAACAAGGCGTTGCACTCAATATTTTAGTTGCGTCAATCGTCGCGTTAGTGAGTTTTTATTTCTTGACATAAAGCTAAAATGGGCTATTTCAAAACTGTTCGTTTTTTGTTAAGGTGATGTATTAACAACCAATTTAATCCATCAAAATAATAAAAGGCGCAGTTATGAATAACTTGTTTTTGCGCGAAAAAGAAAGTTGGTCAATATGGCTTATGTGGGGAGTCGTTTCAGCGATTGCTGTGTATATAACAGCAACGCAAACAAATGATTTTAGTCATATTGTCTTTATTAAGCTTGGCGTTTTTTCGCTACTGACTTGGTATATGACGTATTTGAAACGGTTTTCGTTTTGGCGTGCGATGAAAATTTCGCTTGTGGTGTTTTCGATTGCAATAACACCGGTATTATTTTTTAATTTTGAAGCGGTTAGCTTATTAAAAAATGCAGATATTGCGATAAAAGTGGGGCTTTTATCACTGGTAACGGTTATTTTTAGCTTAGTTTGTTCGTTAATTGCGCGTCAGCCAAAAGAATATTACTAAATATTAAATTTTTACTTTACAACGTGATACGAACTCATTAATATGCGCCCCAACAACGGAGAGATGGCTGAGTGGTTGAAAGCACCGGTCTTGAAAACCGGCATAGGTTAATAGCCTATCTAGGGTTCAAATCCCTATCTCTCCGCCACCTCATTCCCAAAACCGCCTTTAGGCGGTTTTTTTCGTTTTGGAGTTTGATTATGAATAATAAAGCGAAGTCGATTTTTCTGGTGTTAGTATTTTCGGTTATTTATGCAGTAGTGCTGCAACAAGGCATTTTATTGCTTACCGATTACTTGCAAGTTGGGGCGGACGCACTGGTTAGCAAGTGGCAAACAGCATTGGGCTTATTTGTATTTAACTTGCTTGTCGCACAAACTACACGTAAGTACTTTAAAACGCATCAGCGTTTACTTTTCTCTTTAACTGTTGGATTTTCATCGGCACTTTTACCGACATTATTTGCTTATCAATTGGCGCTGATTTGGCATTTGTTACTGACGAATGTCGTGATTTCAATTTTGGCATTGTTAGCACAAAGTAAGTTAGAGTTGTTACACAGTAAAAGTCAGTAATTGCGGTAACAAGTGGGTGTTATCTATGTTAGACTGGCATTTTTATAACTTAAATAAAGTATAGAGATTATGTCAGATAAATTTAATTCAAATGCTGAAAAAGCAAGCTACGGTATCGGTCTACAAATGGGTGAGCAACTTAAGTCAAACCCATTTGAAGGTTTAAACTTAAACTCAGTATTTGAAGGCATGAAAGATGCTTACACTGGTGCTGACTTCCAAGTTGAGATCCCAGCTATTCAAGCAGCGTTTGAAGAAATTAATGCTGAAATCACAAAGCGTCGTGAAGAAGAAGCAAAAGTACTTGCAGCTGAAGGCGAATCTTTCCTTGCTGAAAACGCTAAGCGTGCTGAAGTAACGGTAACTGCATCAGGTCTACAGTATGAAGTACTAACTACAGGTGAAGGCGATAAGCCAACAGCTGAGTCAACGGTACGTACTCATTACCACGGTACACTAATCAATGGTGATGTATTCGATAGCAGCTACGACCGCGGCCAGCCAGCTGAGTTCCCAGTAGGCGGTGTTATCAAAGGTTGGACTGAAGCATTACAAATGATGCCAGTTGGTTCAAAATGGCGTTTATACGTACCACACGACCTAGCTTATGGCGAGCGTGGTGCAGGTGCATCAATCGCACCTTTCTCAACACTTATCTTCGATGTTGAGTTATTAGATATCCTATAAGCATTTGCTTATTACTAAAAAAGCCAGCGTAAATGCTGGCTTTTTTATTTGTGTAAATTAACCGACCAGGTTAAATGCAGCGCGCTGGTTTTGGTAGCCCTGCAATTTTTGTAGCTTGTTTCGCCGGTCCCTTAGGGAACAATTTATATAAATACTTACTGTTTCCTTTGTCTTCACCAAGTTTTTTTGCCATGGCTTTTACTAACATACGTATTGCTGGACTGGTATTGAATTCAAGATAAAAATCTCGCACAAAATGCACAACTTCCCAATGATTATCACTGAGCGAGATGTTTTCCTGCTCAGCAATGATAGGAGCGAGTGCTTCGCTCCACTGGGTAAAATCCTTCAGATAACCTTCTTTATCAGTATCGATAGTTTTATCGTTTATGCAATAGCTCATGTAAATTACCATGTAATATGTTGTTCGCTGTCAACAATGAGCTCAACCCACTGCTGATCAGAAATTGTGATGATCTTTTCGTTTGAGATGGCGCGTGCCTTCATATCGATATCAAGTGCGTATAGGGTGTTTTGACAAAATGCATCAATATAGCAATTAACGCTGTAGCAGGCGTCGGATAACAGTAAGAGCTTATCGTCGGGGGCAATAATAAGTTGATGCTGTTGATAATGCGATAAGGGCTTATTAAATATATGCAGCATTATATTGTTACCACCTGATGCTGTTGTTGAAGTAATGCCTGTTTTTCTGAGGTATCGAGCGTAATGATGTCGTATGCAAACTGTGCAATATCTAAGCCGCGTTGCTTCATTGAGTGTTCGCACACATAAATGTGCTCAATATCGTAAAGGCTCAAGGTGCCAAAGGCTTTCAAGTAATTTTTAATCTCGAGTGATTCAATTGATTGGCCTTGAAGTAGGGCATAAAGTGCATCGCCTTGTAAAAGCAAACTAACTTGCTGATCAATTGCGGCAAAAATTAGCGCCATATCAAGACTTTCTTTGAGACTACCGTCATTAAAAGGAGAAGCATTACACACAATTAGGTAGTTTTTCATTTAATCTGCACCCATTTATCAGCTTTGCTAGCATCCATCGCAAATTCGGCAAGACCTGCAACTTCAAAGGGGTCACAGCGTGTAATATCGAGCCCACGTTTTTCGGCTGCAGTAACGCAAAGTGTCAGTTTAATACCTAAATCGGCCAGCGATTGCCAAATATCAGTTACTTGTAACTCATCTGACGGCAATGAAAAATGCTTACTGGCGTGAAACACCGCATCTTGATAGAGAAAAACCCCAGATACAGTGTGTCCAAGCGCGAGTGCACTTTTAGTGAAACGTAGCAAATGTTGCAAACTGTCGTGTGCGGTAACACTTGCATGATAACTAATAATAATATTGGCCAAAATCTACCTATAAAAAAGCCCCGAAGAACGGGGCTTATTTTATTAAACTTTTAGCGTTTAGTCATTATTTGCAACCAGTAGATGCAGGATAGACGTAAATAAGTTGTATACGTTTAGGTATAGGCTAACAGTTGCACGGATGTAATTTGTTTCACCGCCGTTAATAATACGGCTCGTGTGAAACAAAATTAAACCAGACATAATAAACACGATGGCAGCGTTCATCGCCATAAATACGATTGAACTACCTACGAATAGGTTTACTAGGCTGACTAGTACAACAACAATTAAACCTACGAATAAAAAACCACCTAGGAAAGAGAAGTCTTTCTTAGTTGTCATTGCATAGGCTGATAACCCGAAAAATACCAGTGCTGTAGAACCCAGTGCTTGCATGATAAGCATCGGGCCGTTTGGCATTGCTGCATAGTAATTTAACATTGGACCGAGTGCCGCACCCATAAGACCTGTAAAAACAAATACCCATGGTAAGCCAGATGCACTGTCTGCTTTCTTATTAACTACAAATAAGGTGATCAGACCGCCGATACTAAATACAAGACCCATTAAGTAAGGTAATTGCATTGCCATTGAAATGCCTGCTGTAACAGCACTAAATAACAATGTCATACCTAAAAGCATATAGGTGTTGCGTAGTACTTTATTTGTTTCAAGTACCGACTGCGCCGATTTTGGCGAAGAGTACGTGTGATTAAAGCTCATAAATAACTCCTTAAATTGAAACGCATTCCTGTTAGGTTTCAGAACTGCGAACAGCATATCAATTAACATGTTAGGTAGCAATTCTATTCCTTTATTAGAACGGTGAAGTAGGGCGTTTAGTTCAATTTAATTTTAAAATTTGATTGCATAATGTTCGGGTTGCATGTTTATTGCGCGGTTGACAAATAAATTGAAAAAAAAGCTTCACAAGTGAAATAGAATCCCCTAATATTCGCCCCGCTGCGGAGAGATGGCTGAGTGGTTGAAAGCACCGGTCTTGAAAACCGGCATAGGTTAATAGCCTATCTAGGGTTCAAATCCCTATCTCTCCGCCACTTTCTTTTTATGCGGAGAGATGGCTGAGTGGTTGAAAGCACCGGTCTTGAAAACCGGCATAGGTTAATAGCCTATCTAGGGTTCAAATCCCTATCTCTCCGCCACTTACTCCTATCTATATACTTAAGTCTACTGTTAATTATTTATCTATTTGTCATGCTTATCGTGTGTTTAACGCATTTGGCGCGATTATGGATAAAAAAATTGTACTTAAGGGTGTTGCCTACTCGTTGTTTTCCCCCTTTCTGATTGGTTGTTTAATCGGTATTTATTATGTTGCAGTATTAGATGGCGCGACAACTAAACTATTTTTGTCGATTGTATTAAGTGCGGTTTCAAATGCACATATAGTAGGGTTAACAATGGCGATATGTGTTGTACCTGTTTACATGTATTTGCAAAAGCGAAATAAATCAAATAACACTGCAATGATAATTGCAGCGATATTTGGTGGTGCGTTATTTAGTTTTATGTTTAATGTCGCGTCAGGGCAAGTATTTGTTGTAAATACGTTAATGGCAACTCTCGCAGCAAGCATATTTATTTTTACATTAAAACAGCAAAAATAAATTTCAGAGTCGAATAATTAGTAAACAATTAAGTGAATATTTAGCGATATTCACTTTTTTTAGCTTAAAAAGGTTTCATTTGTTGTTATGAAAGAGTACCTTTAAGCTTTGTGAATATTGAATTGTTAACTTTTCTACGTAATGAATAAAGAAAGCTTATATCAAAGTCTGAACAACCAAGTAGTTGCTTTGATTGAAGACGAAACCAACCTGATTGCGAACCTTGCAAATGTAAGTGCTTTGTTAAATCTTTCACTTGAAGATATTAACTGGGTGGGGTTTTATTTACTGGAAAACGACACATTAGTTTTGGGACCGTTTCAAGGTAATCCAGCGTGTGTTCGTATCCCTGTTGGTAAAGGTGTATGTGGTACAGCATTTGCCGAAAAACAAACACAGCGCATTGACAATGTTCACGACTTTGAAGGGCACATTGCATGTGATGCCGCATCAAATTCAGAAATCGTTATTCCACTTATTAAAGACGGCAATTATATTGGCGTGCTTGATATTGATAGCCCAAGTCTAAGTCGTTTTGATAGTGATGATCAAACTGGCCTAGAGCGAATTATGGCGTCATTGGCAGAGCATCTTTAATATGAAGGACTGGCTTAGCGTACAAGATTATTTGTTTGGTATAGATCAGGTAGGTGATTGGGAAGGGCAAGAAGAAACCGTTGCGGAAAACTTGAATGAACTGATTCATGTTGCATGGCAACAACTGCCTGACGAAACAGACGCAGATACGATTGACAAAATTATTGAAGGTATTTGGCAACATTTACGCGGTGATACTGCAATTTTGGAAGCTGAACACGAAGAATTAATCGATTGGGTGTTGCATTACGTGACAAACCAATTGGAAAACAACTTAGACGAAGAGATTTAAAACTTAAGGTTAAACACATGGACTCTACTAACAAGCTAAAAGACATCAAAGAGGTATTAAATTACCTTTTCACAGAGTTTCCAGCCTGCTTCAAAGAGAAAGACGGCATCAAGCCGTTGAAGGTTGGTATCTTTAAAGATATTGCTGAGCGCATCGAAAACGATGAGCGCGTAAGCAAAACACAGGTTCGCCAAGCGCTTCGCAAATATACGTCTAACTGGCGTTATTTGGAATCTGTTACAAAACACGAGTTCCGTATTGACCTTGATGGTAACGATGCAGAAAAAGTTGAGCAAGAACACGTTGAGCATGCAAATAAAGCACTAGAAGAAAGCCGTGCTAAACTTGCTAAACGTAAGAAACCTGCACCGCGTAACGCTGGTGAAAAGAAATCTTACAAAAAGAAAGGCAATTTTGCTGATAAAAATGCTGCAAAAGGAACTAAATTTAGTTCTAGCAACACTAATAAAGACAAACCTGCGCGTCGTTCTAATAAAGTAGAAGCGCTACCTTCAGGTGATATTAAAGTGGATGCTGAGGTAAAAGTTAAACTTGGCCAAGCTTTAGTAAAAGGTACTATCACCGAAGTGAACAAGGAAGACATTCATGTAGTGCTTGTAACAGGCATGCAGGTGAAAACGAAAGCAGAGAGTCTATTTATCGTATAAGGAGACAGTGTATGAGTGAGAAGTTTAGGCTTATTCCACTGGCGGCAGCGCTATTTTCAGCAAATTTATTTGCTTCTGCCGATAATATTAGCATCGAAAACTTACCTGAGTTAAAACAGGAAATTCAGCATATTGCTGCAACCAAGCGAATAACCAATTTATTTACTCGCTCGCACTACAAACTTATTCGATTAGACGATGAATTATCGAGCCAAATCTACGACCGATTTATTGAGTCGATTGATAGTAACAAAAGCTTGTTCATGCAATCAGATTTGGCTAAATTCGAGCATTTCAAGTATGAAATTGATAATGCATTAATTAAAGGCGATATGTCTTTTGCGTTTGAAATTTTTAATTTGAATATGCGTCGTCGTTTTGAACGCTTTGAATATTCACTTTCTTTACTTGATAAAGAAATGAAATTTGACGTTGAAGACAATTACTTTTTTGATCGTGAAGATGCAAAAATTCCAACTACGATGGCGGATTTGCATGAAATCTGGCGTCAACGCGTCAAGTACGACGCGCTTCGCTTAAAACTTACAGGCAAAGAATGGCCTGAAATCCAAGAAATTCTGAAAAAACGTTACCGCTACACGCTAAAACGTATTTCACAAACTAATAGCGAAGATGCTTACCAAATTGCAATGAACTCATTTGCAAGAAGCATCGAAGCACACACTTCTTATCTATCGCCGCGCCGCGCTGAACAATTTAAGCAAGATATGCAGCTTGAACTAGAAGGTATTGGCGCAGTGTTAGGTGTTGATGAAGATTACACTGTGATTCGCTCACTTGTTCCAGGTGGCCCAGCATCTAAAACCGAAAAACTAAAATCTGATGATCGCATTATCGCTGTTGCACAAGGTCAAGAAAGCTTTGTCGATGTAATCGGATGGCGCTTAGATGATGTAGTTGATCTAATCAAAGGGCCGAAGGGCACCAAAGTAAGGTTACAGTATCTAAAAGGTTCTGATTCGCACGGTACGCCGCATGAAGTGGAAATTATCCGTGATAAGATTCGCCTTGAAGATAAAGCGGCTAAATCAAGTGTATTTGAACCAGTTTACTCAGAACTTGATACTAAAATCGGTGTCATTGAGATCCCTGGTTTTTATAACAACTTGTCTAAAGACGTTAAAAAAGAGCTCGCTAAATTACAAGAGCAGAACGTTGACGGTATTGTTATCGACCTACGTGGTAATGGCGGTGGTTCGTTATATGAGGCGACACAATTATCTGGTTTGTTTTTCGATAAAGGCCCAGTTGTTCAAATACACAACATTAACGGCAAAGTTGAAAAACAAAAAGATCGCGACGGCGTTACCTATTACGACGGCCCGTTAACCGTATTAGTTGACCGTTACAGCGCATCAGCGTCGGAAATTTTTGCTGCGGCAATGCAAGACTATGGTCGCGCAGTTATTATTGGTGAGCAAACCTTTGGTAAAGGTACAGTGCAACAGCACCGTAGCTTAACAAAAGCATTTGATTTATTTGAAAACCCGCTTGGTAGCGTGCAGTACACAATTGCTAAGTTCTACCGTATTAATGGTGGCAGTACGCAGCATAAAGGGGTGATCCCAGATATCACATACCCATCGCCAATTGACCCCGCTGAGTGGGGTGAAAGCCAAGAAGACAACGCATTACCTTGGGATCACATTCGTAAAGCGAATTATTCAAAGCTTGACGATTTAACGCCAGCGATTACGTTTTTGACTGATAAACATAAAGAGCGTATTGCAGGCGAGCCTGAGTTTATCTATCTCAATGATGACATTGCCTTGTATCAAAAAGAGAAAGACCGTGCATCAGTGACGCTTGTTAAGGCGAAACGCGAGAAACAACGTGAAGAAGACAAGCAAAAATCACTGGCTCGAGCGAATGAAAGGTTAAAACGTCTGGGGCTTGATGCAATTGCATCACTAGACGATGCACCAGACGTACTTGATGAAATCGACCCGGGACTTGAAGAAGCGGTTCATATAACATCAGATTTTATTAAGTATGGCCGTTACGCAAAACATTAATTTATAACTAATGTAGTAAGCGCCGATTTTCATAAAGTCGGCGCTTTTTTATGTAAAACTAAAAATAATAAAACTCAACGCTTCGTGCTTATTCAGAAGTCAGTTGATAAATAATGACAACAATTTGAGGTATCTTTGTGAAGCAAGTAA
The DNA here is from genome assembly GCF_021654175.1 of Pseudoalteromonas sp. MMG024. NCBI lineage: Bacteria > Pseudomonadati > Pseudomonadota > Gammaproteobacteria > Alteromonadales > Pseudoalteromonadaceae > Pseudoalteromonas > Pseudoalteromonas sp. MMG024. The sequence continues at coordinate 69,512 of NZ_JAKFZO010000014.1, read as the reverse complement.
AACAAGCGACCTTTTTAGACGCGTTAATCCCAATTAGCGTTTTAGTGCTACTGCTTGGCACATCCGTTTATCTATACAGCGACGATTCGTCGTATGGCCCAAACCAAATAGCGTTACTATTTTCAGCCGCTATAGCAGTGATCATTGGTCTTAAAAATGGTTTTAAATGGGCCGAATTAGAAGAGGCGATGATCAAAGGCATCACCATTTCTCTTGGTGCGGTATTAATCCTACTTATGGTAGGGGCATTAATAGGTACTTGGTTATTGTCGGGCACGGTGCCATCGCTAATTTATTTTGGCTTGCAGCTGATAAACCCGCATTGGTTTTATGCGGCAAGCTGTATATTGTGCGCTATTGTTGCCTTGAGTATTGGTAGCTCATGGACGACAGCCGCAACAATCGGTGTTGCATTACTCGGCGTATCAACGGGTCTCGGCCTTGATCAAGTTGTCACTGCGGGCGCGGTTATTTCGGGTGCTTACTTTGGTGATAAATTAAGCCCATTGTCTGAAACGACAAACCTAGCCCCGGCTGTTGCTGGCAGTAATCTATTTGACCATATCCATCATATGCTTTGGACGACAGTGCCGAGCTTTGTTATTGCGCTGATTATTTTCTTAGTAATGGGTTTTAATGCTGAAGGCGTACCAAATGAAGGACGCATAGAAGAGATTTCTAACATTCTACTGCAAAATTTCAATATTGGTATTGAGATGTTAGTGCCTTTAGTTGTGTTACTGACATTAGCAATTAAAAAAATGCCCGCATTCCCGGCGGTTGCCATTGGTGCGCTATTTGGCGCGGTTTGGGCTATTATCTTTCAACAAGACTTAATTGCTGGGCAGATTGAGTCGGGCGTATCTCACTTTGTTGGTACGTTTAAATTGGTATGGGCCGCGCTATTTGATGGGTTTAGCATTACAACTGGTGATGCGAAAATGGATAGCTTATTAAGCGGTGGCGGTATGTCGGGTATGCTCAATACGACTTGGTTAATTATTTGTGCGTTAATGTTTGGCGCGGTAATGGAAAAAGTGGGCCTACTAAAAGTCTTCGTTTCTAGCATTTTAAAAATTGCAAAAAGTACCGGCTCATTAATTGCGTCGACAGTTGCTACCTGTATCGGCACTAACCTAATTGCGGCAGACCAATATATGGCAATTGTAATGCCTGGGCGCATGTATAAAGAAGAGTATGAAAAACGAGGACTAGCCAACGTTAACTTGTCACGAACATTAGAAGATGGCGGTACTATCACAAGCCCTCTTATCCCATGGAATACCTGTGGTGCGTATATGCAAAGCGTACTACTTATTAACCCGCTTGATTATGCAATGTATGCATTCTTTAATTTAATTAATCCATTATTGGCAATTATTTACGCCTACTTAGGCATTAAAGTGTTAAAAATTACGCCAAAGCATTTACAGACAAACGATGAATAATTTTGTGGAGCAAACGTTATGACAACACAAGAAAAATCAATTAACCAAGCTAAGTTCAGAACTGATTATAAAGCACCGGATTACACGGTTTCATCACTGTATTTAGAATTTGACTTAAAAGCGACGCAAACCCGTGTATTGCAAAAAGCGCAGTATCAGCGTGTCGGCGCGAATAACGAGTTATGGCTAGATGGCGTCAATCAAACATTATTGTGCATTAACGTAAATGGCTTACCGTTTAGCGATTATGAAATGTCTGAGGTAGGTTTGACGCTGAAAAACTTGCCAGCAGAGTTTGAACTACATATTGAAACTGAAATTGACCCACAAAACAATACGTCACTTGAAGGGTTATATTTATCCGATGGCGCTTACTGTACACAGTGTGAAGCTGAAGGGTTTCGTAAGATCACTTATTTTCAAGACCGCCCCGACGTATTAACCAAATACACAGTTAAGGTCATTGCAGATAAGGCGTTTACTCATTTATTGTCAAATGGTAACAAAATTGAGTCTGGCGAATTGGCTGATGGGCGTCACTTTAGCACTTGGCAAGACCCTTACAACAAACCGAGCTATTTGTTTGCATTAGTGGCAGGTGATTTTGATGTCTTACATGATAACTTCAAAACGCGCTCTGGCCGTGATGTAAAACTCGAGCTATTTGTTGATAAAGGTAATCTTGATAAAGCAGATCACGCAATGGCTTCGTTAAAGCGTGCAATGAAATGGGATGAAGAGCGTTTTAACCTTGAATACGATCTTGATATATACATGATTGTTGCGGTTGATTTCTTCAATATGGGCGCAATGGAAAACAAAGGGTTAAATGTATTTAACTCAAAATGTGTATTAGCAAACCAAGCTACCGCGACCGATCGAGATTATCACACCATTGAAAGCATTGTGGGTCATGAATATTTTCACAATTGGACAGGTAACCGAGTAACGTGTCAGGATTGGTTCCAATTATCGTTAAAAGAAGGTTTAACGGTATTTCGCGACCAAGAATTTAGCTCAGACATTGGCTCACGTGCATTAAATAGAATTGATGCAGTAAAAGTGATGCGTGGACCGCAGTTTAGTGAAGATGCAGGTCCGATGGCGCATCCGATCCGCCCTGAAAAAGTTATTGAAATGAATAACTTTTATACCGTTACTGTATATGACAAGGGGTCAGAAGTGATCCGTATGATGCATACCATTTTGGGGGAAGCAAATTTCCAAAAAGGCATGCAATTGTATATTGAACGCCATGACGGTACAGCGGCGACATGCGATGATTTTGTAAAAAGTATGCAAGACGCATCTAACATTGATCTCTCGCTTTTCTCAAAATGGTATAGTCAGTCAGGCACGCCAGAGCTTGCGGTAGAGCGAGAATTTAATGATGCTGACAAAACACTAACGCTGACGGTGTCGCAGTTAACACCAGCCACGCAAGATCAAAGCGATAAATCGCCATTGCATATTCCAATTGCACTAGAACTTATTTCACCTGAAGGTAAATCACAACCCTTAGTTATTGATGGCAATAAGGTTGAACGCGTTATTAACCTAACAGATGCACGTCAGCAATTTGTATTCGAAAATATTGCAAAAGACACTGCGGTCGTCTTTTTAGAAGATTTCTCAGCGCCGTGCAAAGTGAAATTTGAACAATCTCTTGCTGAACTTATCACGATTGTTAAATATGCGCGCAGCGATTTTTCAAAGTGGGATGCGATGCAGCGTATAATGGTTGACGCGCTAAAAGCAGGCATCGATAACGGCACGCAACTTAATGAAGAAATAGTGGCGTTGTTTCGCTATTTACTTACCTCAAACGTTAAGGACCTCGCGTTATTAAGTGAGCTTTTAACACTGCCGAGTTTTGATACGGTTGCCAGTGATTATCATCCAATTCCTGTAGATGCCATTACTGATCAGTTGCATACAGTAAAATCATTTTTAGCGAGCGCGTTGTTAAGCGATATCGCAGCGCGTTATCAAACACTTAGCGAAAACGGTGAGTTAGATGCAACGAGTATTGCAACGCGTGCATTAAAAGGTCGCTTACTAGATTATCTTGCAGCGGCAGATTGGCAGGATGTAGATAGAGAGCTTGAGACGCAGTTTACCAGCGATAACATGACAAACAGCTTAAATGCGCTGTCAGCAGCATGTGAAAATAAACGAACCAGCCACGAAGGCTTACTCGAGCGCTTCAAAGATAAATGGCGTCACGATGTATTAGTATTAGATAAATGGCTTGCACTGAAAGGTCGATTAAAAGGTGACAATACAACAAATGTGATCCGCGCCATGTTTGAAAGTGGTGAAGTTGATATTACTAACCCAAATCGCGTACGTTCATTGCTAATGAGTTATTGCATGTTTAACCCGCAATCATTCCATGCGCTAAATGGTGAAGGGTATCGTTTGCTGACGGATTTACTGATTAAACTCGATAAAATTAATCCACAAAACGCAGCACGTTTAATTACGCCGCTATTAAGCTTTAAGCGTCATACCGATGAACGTCAATTGCACGTTAAAGCGCAATTACAGCGTCTTGCTGATTTACCAGACCTAAGCCCTGATTTATTTGAAAAGGTGAGTAACGCGTTAAATGGAGCGTAAAACCTACTACTTTTCAATTAATTTAAACTATCAAGAGTGTATGGCCTACTATAAAGGCCACTACACCAGCATTCAGGTACTAAGTGATTGTGGTAAAACAATTCGCTTCGCTGCAGAAAAATTACGACCTTTTATGTCATCAATTGGCATAAAAGGGCGTTTTCGCATCCATTTAACCACCGAAAATAAATTTATTTCCATAGAAAAAATCAATTAAAATCAAGTGGTTGCGTTTTGTTTTGTTGGTGTGGTTTGAACTTTTTCAAGTTCTTTTCATTAAGCACTTTTCATTTCGATTGTTTAACTGGTAAGATGTCTTACCTATGTGATTAGAAAGTAGAATATCAAATAACAAGAGCGAATATGTAATCGAATTAATTGATTACGCTATATCTCATGTTTTACTTGTAATTTTATGAATTGCTTTCTATCGTTACAAGCATACTAAAAACAATAACTTGATAACAAAACAGCCCGCCATAGGGGGAATATATATGATAAAAAGTCCTCTTTTTGTCAAAAATAAACTGGCTTTAGGTGTTACAGCTGCGTGTATGGCACTTGCTAGCCAAAGTGCTTCAGCTGCATCATTTGAAGTTGGTGGTTTTGAAGTACAATTTGACTCTACTTTTTCTTACGGTACTAGCTACCGTTTAGAAGACCGTGATTTCGATACTCACATTGGTAAATCTAATCACCCTCGCTTTGATTGGACAGGATATCATCCTGCACTTAACCCAATCTACACATCAGATCAAATCTGGGCTGAGCCAGGTATTTACTCAAATAATGGTGACGCCGGTAACCTTAACTTTGATAGCGGTGAAGCATTTTCACAGTTATTAAAAGGCACCCATGAATTAGAAATACGTAAAGACAACTTTGGTTTCTTTACACGTTTTATGTATTTCTATGATTTTGCTCTTAACGATAAAGACTTAGCATACAAAAACCCGACATCAGGACAGGGCGTTGACCCATGTGCAAATAAAGAGTCGGAAGAGCTTGTGTGTAAAGATCTTCGTTTACTTGATGCATTTGTGTATGCAGATTTTGATTTGAATGATGGCTACAACCCATTGTCAGTTCGTTTAGGTCAGCAAGTAATTAACTGGGGTGAAAGTGCCTTAATTTCACATGGTATTAATATTAACCCAGTCGACGTGGATCGTTTAAAAGCGCCAGGTGCTGAAGTTAAAGAAGCCTTTATTCCTGTAGGTATGCTTTGGGCATCACTCGGTATTACAGAAAATGTTTCTGCTGAAATGTTTTATCAATACCAGTGGCACGAAACACGCCTTCCTGTCGCTGGAACCTATTTTTCTACTAATGACTTTGCGGCGGTAAACGGTAATGCTAACAACGTTCAGCTTGGTTTTACATCAAACCCAGATATCGATTTAGCTTATTTAACTAACTCACTAAACAGTATGTATGGACAGTGGGGACAAGTTGTTGCCGCACAAGGTATGGATCCATCAAGCGCTGAAGCGCAATCGCTACTTGCTAGTATGTATTTAGCGCACCCAACTAAAGTTGCGATTAAAGCCAATGGCGACAAAGCACTTAAAAAACCAAAAGATTCAGGCCAGTATGGTTTGAAATTAGGTTGGTTTGTACCTGAGCTTAATGAAACTGAGTTTGGGTTTTATTACGTAAACTACCATGAGCGCAGACCGTTAATTTCAGGTAAGGCGTCAGATTTTACTGCTGCTGGAATTGGGCACGACTTAGCGTATATCGCTACAAACACCATTACTGCAGACAACATCACTAATTTAAAAGGCTTTACTGAAGCACAACTTGAATATCCAGAAGATATTCAAATGTATGCACTTAGCTGGAATACAGCCATTGGTGAAACAGCGTTTGCTGGTGAATTCACTTATAGAAAAGACGAGCCATTACAAATTGATGACGTTGAATTGCTATATGCCGGTATGGCCGAGCAGCTGGCAAACCCTGGTGTGCCAGATAAGGTACGTCAGGACATGTTTGCAGGTATCTCACAAGTAGAAACGGTGTCACCAAGTGAAGTTGCACAAGGTTATATTCTACGTGATTCTGCGCAGCTTCAATTTAGTTTTTCACACTTATTTGGCCCATCTTTAGGTGCTGATAGTTGGGCGGTATTAGGTGAAGTAGGTGGTGTACACGTTCTTGATATGCCTGAGTATGATGAACTTCGTTTAAATGCACCAGGCACCGGTCGTAGTGGTATTATGCAAGGTCCAGCTGATGATTACACGGCGCTTCACTTGCTATTATCTAACGGTCCTGAAACGGAGCAGTTTGCATCAGCAACATCATGGGGTTATCGCCTAGTTGCTAAAGGTGAATACAACAACCTATTTGCAGGTGTGAACTTCTCACCTCGTGTTGTATTCTCACATGATGTGAATGGTACAACACCGGATCCAATGTTCTTATTTGTTGAAGATCGTATGTCTACTTCTGTTACCCTTAATTTTAACTATCAAAACCAGTGGTCATTTGACTTTGGTTACAATAGTTTCTGGGGTGGCGGTAAAGCCAATGGCTTAGCAGACCGCGATTATGTTTCATTTAATATTAAGTATTCTATTTAAGGGTAACAATATGATTAAAAAACCTACCCTAGTGGCTCTAGCATTGTGTAGCGTATTTAGCGCTTCACAAGCTTTAGCTAAAATTTCACCAGAACAAGCTGCCCGCTTAGGTCAAGATTTAACACCACTCGGTGCTGAAAAAGCGGGTAATGCGGATGGCTCAATTCCATCATGGGAAGGTGGTATTACAAAAGCACCTGACAACTATAAAGTAGGTGATCACCACCCAGATCCATTTGCTGACGATAAAGTATTATTCACTATCGATAAGTCGAACGTTGAACAGTACAAAGAGATGCTTTCTCCTGGTCAGGTAGCGATGTTTGAAGCTTATCCAGATAGCTTCAAAATGAATATTTACCAAACACGTCGTAGTGCGTCATACCCACAGTTCATCTATGATGCAACGAAAAAGTATGCAACAACAGCAGAGCTTGTTGAAGAAGGTAATGGTATTAAGAATACTGCAATCGGTATTCCTTTCCCGATTCCTGAAACAGGTTTGGAAGCAATTTGGAACCATATTTTACGTTACCGTGGTCTTTCGATTAAGCGCTACGGTGGTCAAGCGGCTCCAACGGCAAGCGGCTCATACAACATTGTTGGCTTTGATGAAAAACTACTGGTTAAGTATTCAGAGCAAGATGCGACTCCTGAGTCACTGCAAAAGTCGAATATCCTGTTTAAGTTTAAACAAAAAGTAACGGAACCTGCGCGTTTAGCAGGTACAGCACTACTTGTTCACGAAACAATGGACCAAGTATTAACACCACGCCAGGCATGGACTTATAACACGGGTCAACGTCGTGTTCGTCGTGCACCAAACGTTGCATATGATGCACCGGGAACAGCGTCGGATAGTTTACGTACAACTGATGACTTCGATATGTTTAACGGTTCACCAAACCGTTACGACTGGAAGTTATTAGGCAAAAAAGAAATGTACATTCCATATAACAGTTACAAGCTACATAGCAATGAGCTGAAATATGATGACATTTTGAAGCCAGGTCATATCAACCCAGAACACGTACGTTATGAAAAACACCGAGTTTGGGTGGTCGAAGCGAATCTTAAGGATGGTACGCGTCATATTTATAAGAAGCGTGTATTCTTTATTGACGAAGATAGCTGGCAAATTCATGTTGCAGATCTTTATGATAACCGCGACCAGTTATACCGTGTAGCAATGGCTCATGGTGTGAACTACTACGAAGTACCAACTCATTGGAGTACTTTGGATGTTTATCACGATCTTAACTCACGTCGTTACTTAGCAATTGGCTTAGATAACGAAGAGAAGATGTATGACTTCCAAGAAATGTTCAAAGACACCGAGTTTACTTCAAACGCATTACGTCGCTCTGGTCGACGCTAAATAATAATACGGCCCGCGAGGGCCGTTTTTCTCACAACGCTACCTATATGAAAAAATATCTATTTTTAATCGGCTCTCTATTGACGACTAGCGCAATTGCGCAAGTAACACCACAGGCGGCAATTCCAGCTAAACTTGCGGCTAAAAACCTCTTAACCGATATTACCCGTGTCGGCAGCCAAACTTTGGCAGTTGGTAAGTGGGGAAACATTGTTTATAGCAATGACAACCAAGAGTGGCTACAAGCAAACTCTCCAGTCCAAAGCTTGCTAACGGGAGTTTATTTTATAAATGCAAATGTTGGTTGGGCGGTAGGCCACGACGCAACGATTTTGCATACTACAGACGGCGGAAAAAATTGGACAATTCAGCAGTTTTTACCTGAATTAGATAAGCCGTTACTTGATATTCTGTTTTTTGATGCCAACCATGGATTAGCAATTGGCGCGTATGGCTTAAGTTATCGCACAACTGATGGTGGTAAAACATGGCAAAAAGAATTTTATGATTCGCTGTTGTATGAAGAAGACCGTACGTATTTGAATGACTTAAAAGAATCCGATCCAGAAGGGTACAAAATAGAGACCCAAGCGATTCTACCGCATTTCAATAAAATATTTTTAGATGGCGAAACACTTTGGCTAGTGGGTGAGCTAGGTTTAATGGCAACCAGTAGCGATATGGGCAAAACATGGCAACGTCTAGATGAAATCTATGCAGGTTCATTTTTCTCATTCAATAAATTAGACAATCAATACCTAGTCGGTGGCTTACGCGGTACTGCGTTTTCTAGTACTGATGGTGTTGAGTGGACACAATTAGAAACTGACACCACAGCATCAATAAATAATATTGAAATTGTCGGTAATAAAGCGGTGCTTTTGGCAAATAGTGGTGTGTGGTTTACCTACAGTGATAACCAGTTAGTTAAATTTGTTACAAAAGACGGCAAATCACTTTTGGCGGGTGCGAAGAATAGTAATGAATTAATCGTCGCATCAGAAGCGGGAATACATAAACTTAGCGTGCAGTAATTATGAATTCATTATTAACAAAAATAGAAACAAGTCTTTTTAGACACCGCTTAGCAGTATTGCTTATCTTTATTGCGGCCACTGTATTTTTAGGTTTCCAAGCTACTCAAATTAAACTCGATGCGTCGTTTAATAAGAATATTCCGTTAAACCACGAGTACATGAAAACCTACCTTAAGCACGAAAAGCAATTCGGTGGTGCTAACGGTATTTTAATTTCAGTGTGTGATACGCGTGGTGACATTTTTAATGAAGAGTTTTTTACCCAGCTTAAAAATGTGCACGATCAGTTATTCTTTATTCCTGGTGTTAATCGACCGCTTGTAAGTTCGATATTTGCACCGAGCGCGCGCTTTGTTGAAGTAGTTGAAGACGGCTTTGCCGGTGGACCAATTATTCCAGCCGATTTCAAAGCTGATGCACGCGGCCTTGCAACCGTTAAATCAAACATTGAAAAAGCAAAAGTTGTTGGCCGTATGGTAGCGAACGATTATTCGTGCGCTATGGTAACGGCTCAGTTAATGGAAACCGATCCAAAGACGCAAGAAAAACTCGATACCTTAGTATTTGCTGAAAAGCTCGAATCGGAGATTCGCAACAAATTTACTACCGATAACGTGTCTATTCATATTATTGGTTTTGCTAAAATGGCAGGTGATGTTGCCGATGGCGCTAAAGATGTTGTGTTGTTTTTCTTAATTGCGATTTTGATTACCACGGTGATGGTATGGCTTTTCTGTAAGAGTATGAAGCTAACCGTGTTACCAATTGTGTGCTCACTTATCGCCGTAATTTGGCAACTTGGCTTATTAAATTTAGTTGGCTTTGGTCTTGATCCAATGTCAATTTTAGTACCATTTTTGGTATTTGCTATCGGTGTAAGTCATGGCGTGCAGATGATCAATAGTATTGGTCAGAAAGTGGCGAAGGGCTTGTCTAACAAGGTTGCAGCGCAATCTAGTTTTGCTGCATTGCTTGTACCTGGTGGTATTGCATTATTGTCTGACACCGTTGGTTTTATCACATTATTATCAATCGACATTGGTATTATTCGTGAGCTTGCGATTACGGCGAGCCTTGGTGTAGCGGTAATTATCTTTACCAACCTAGTGTTACTACCAGTGATCGCATCTTACCTTGACTACACCAAAATGAAGCGTGTTGATGATGGTAATGGTGAGACGCATGATGCATTTGCGGGTATTCGTGAAATGCTTGTTAAAGCCACTGAGCCAAAAGCGAGCAAGGCGATTTTATTTATTGCTGCTGCTCTTTTTGTATTTGGGTTTATTAAATCAAACGAAATGCAAATCGGTGACTTACATGCGGGTGCGCCGTCGCTTCATGAAGATGCCCGTTATAACCAAGATACTTTCCTTATCACCGATAAATATTCAATCTCGGTTGATATTTTAAAAGTAATTGTAGAGGCTGAGCCTGAAGCGTGTACTTTCCACGACACAATGGAGCGAATCGATCGTTTCCAGTGGAAGTTACAAAACGTTGACGGTGTGCAATCTGCTGTATCTCTTAGCAGTATCGCACAGCAGGTTAACGCTGGTTACAACGAAGGTAACTTAAAATGGCAAACTCTGCCGCGCAATACAGCGTCACTTGTACAAGCGTCTAGCCGCGTAGAAACAAGCTCAGGTTTATTAAACAGCGATTGCTCTGTGATGCCAATTGTTGCCTTTATTGAAGACCATAAAGCGAAAACGATTAATCACGTTGTCGATGCGGTTAAGCAATTTGCCGAAGAAGAGGGCACAGACACACTTAAATTTAAGTTAGCGTCGGGTCCTGTTGGTGTTATGGCTGCGACAAACGAGTCAGTAAGCGAAGCGCAATTGCCGATGATGATTTACGTTTACGGTGCGGTAATTTTACTTTGCTTAATCAGTTTCCGTTCGTTACGTGCCACCATTGCTGTAGTGTTACCGCTTTATGTGGTATCAACACTTGCACAAGCGCTGATGGTGTCGTTAGAAATTGGTTTAACAGTAAGTACATTACCGGTAATTGCACTTGGTGTTGGTATTGGTGTTGACTATGGTATTTACATTCTGTCATCAATGAGTGGGTTATTGCGCCAAGGTATACCATTAACAGAAGCATATCGCCGTGCGTTGATTGAGCGTGGTAGTGCGGTACTGTTTACCGGTATTACCTTAGCTGTTGGTGTAAGCACTTGGGTATTTTCTGCACTTAAGTTCCAAATGGACATGGGAATTCTGCTAACCTTTATGTTTTTGGTCAACATGTTAGGTGCTGTACTCCTCCTACCAGCGCTAGGTACACTACTGTGGCGCAAAAAAACTTCTGAATAAATGTGTACTGAAATGGCCAGAAATGGCCATTTCTATCTATATTTTGTGAATAGTAAGCCAACTGGTTGAAATATGTACTGGTTTGCTACAAAAAATGCTATTTATATCTATGCTAAAAGAGTTAGAATTCACCTGACTCCATTGCAGTTTGTTAGACTGCAAATAGTTACCGTTCACAGGTAGGTATAGATAAGGAACACATAATGACTCAACAAGAAGGCCAAACCTCAGTTTTACTTGAAAACGTATCGTCTTTGATCCGTAGTAAGGTAAAAGCCACAAATGTGTCGCTTGTCGAAAAGTTTGCTAAAACACTCTACAGTAATATGTCGACTGAAGACTTAGCAAGCCGTAATGACAGTGACTTATATGGCGCAGCGCTTAGCTTATGGAATAGCTTGGAAAAACACACTGATGATACAGCGCTTATCCGTGTATTTAATCCAGAACTCGCTAATAATGGTTGGCAATCCTCTCACACAATCGTAGAAATAATCGCAAAAGACATGCCGTTTTTAGTGGACTCTGTTCGCATGGCTTTGGCACGTGAAAACATTGTTTCACACTTATTACTTCACTCTCCGTTAAAAATTAAGCGCGACAAAGATGGTTTAATCTCTGCATTGTCTGGTATGAAGACAGAGCAAGAGTCTGACTCAAACAAAACCGTGTTCTTTATTGAAATCGACCGTCAGTCTGATAAGTCGGTTATTGCATCTATTAAAAAAGAGTTAGAGTCAGTGTTGGCAGATGTGTCGGTAGCCGTTGAAGACTGGTTAGCGATTAAAGACAAACTTGTGTCTATCAGCAAAGCGCTGCCAAAACGTAAAGGCATTAAAAATAAAACTGAAGTTAAAGAAACAGTTGAGTTCTTAGATTGGTTAGCAAAAGATAACTTCACCCTAATGGGTTATCGCCAATACGACTTATCACCGATCAAAGGTGACTATCAGTTAACAGGTGTGGCTGATACAAGCTTAGGTATGATGAAGTTATCAGATGAGACTAAATCTCGTCGCCTTTCTGATTTACCAGAAGTTGCACGTAAAGAAGCACACAGTGATAACTTGCTTATCCTTACCAAAACAAACTCACTTTCACGCGTTCATCGTCCAGCTTATATTGATTACATCGGCATTAAACGTTTCGATGACGAAGGCAATGTAATTGGTGAAGATCGCTTTATTGGTTTGTTCTCTTCAAGCTTCTATAACAACAGTGCAGCAGACGTACCGGTACTAAAAAGTAAGATCAAGCGCGTACTTGATATGACAGACTTTGCGCCGGGCACGCATGCATACAAAGCGGTACTTAATATTTTAGAAACGTACCCACGTGATGAGTTATTACAAGCACGCGAAAAAGAATTATTAGAAGTTGCTCTTGGCGTTCACCATATGCAAGAACGTGATATGTCACGTGTATTTGTGCGCCAAGATACTTATGGTCGTTTCTTCTCGTGCATGGTTTATGTACCAAGAGAGCGCTATAACACGGCATTACGTCGTGAAACGCAAAACATTCTTGCGAATGCGTTTGGCTCAAACGAAAAAGTTGAGTTTACCACCTTCTTCTCAGAATCAATGCTAGCACGTACGCATTATACGGTACGTGGTTGCGACCAAAATGTTGAATATACAGTGAAACAAATCGAAAGAAATCTAATTGAAGCGGCCCGTACATGGGAAGATAAACTTCACAGTGCATTATTAGAGCGTGCAGGCGAATCGCGCGGCAATGAACTTGCACGTAAGTATTCTAAAGCCTTTGCTAGTGCATACCGTGAACAAGTACTGCCAAGTGCTGCTGTTGTTGATATTGAAAAGCTAGAAAGCTTGTCAGACGAAAACAAGCTTGCAATGCTGTTTTACCGTCCACAAGAAAGTGCCAATACAAATCAGGTACGTTTAAGTCTATATCACAAAAACGAACCAATTCACTTATCAGATGTAATGCCAATTATTGAGAACTTTGGTCTTCGTGTTATTGGTGAAACACCGTATTCAGTGAAGACCGAAGATGGTCAAGTAAACTGGATTATGGATTTCAGCATGCTAATGAGCAACGATGACCTTGATGATTTCTCGAAGGTGTCGGAGCGCTTCCAACTTGCATTGCTTAATGTATGGAACAACAAGCTTGAAGATGATGGTTTCAATAAACTCGTTCTTGCGGCAAGTTTAAAAGGACGCGAAGCGTCGATCATTCGTGCCTACGCAAAATACATGCGTCAAATTGGTGTGACGTTCTCACAAAGCTACATCGAAAGCACGTTTGAGAACTACCCACATATTGCACAGTTACTTGTAAAACTATTTGATAAGAAGTTCTCACCTAAGTCTAAGTTTACTGAAAAAGGCTATGAGAAAATCGTTAACGATATTATTGCTGAGCTTGATAACGTTGCGAACTTAGACGATGACCGAATTATTCGACTTTACGTTGATATGATTGGTGCAACACTGCGTACTAACTTCTATCAAAAAGATAAAGACGGTATCAACAAGTCTTACATTTCTTTTAAGGTTCAACCAAGCCTAATTCCTGAAATGCCATTACCACTTCCTGCGTTTGAAATTTTTGTTTACTCGCCGCGTGTTGAAGGTGTTCACTTACGTGGTGGCAAGGTTGCTCGTGGTGGTTTACGTTGGTCAGACCGCCGTGAAGATTTCCGTACAGAAGTACTAGGTCTTGTTAAAGCGCAGCAAGTGAAAAACACCGTAATTGTACCTGTAGGTTCAAAAGGTGGCTTTGTTTGTAAACAGCTGCCAACTGATCGCGAAGCTTTCTTTAAAGAAGGTCAAGAGTGTTACAAACTATTCATCCGTGGTCTATTAGATATCACAGATAACATTCACCACGGTGAAATTGTACCGCCAGTGGATGTTGTACGTCATGACGAAGACGACCCATACCTAGTAGTTGCAGCCGATAAAGGCACCGCGACTTTCTCAGATATTGCAAATGGCATTTCTGAAGAATACGGTTTCTGGTTAGGTGATGCATTCGCATCAGGTGGTTCAATTGGTTACGACCACAAAGCCATGGGTATTACTGCTAAAGGTGCGTGGGAATCAGTTAAACGTCACTTCCGTGAAATCGGCATTGATTGTCAGACGACTGACTTTACCTGTGTTGCCATCGGTGACATGGCAGGTGACGTATTCGGTAACGGTATGCTGTTATCTAAGCATATTCGTCTGCAAGCTGCATTTAATCACATGCATATCTTCATCGACCCTAATCCAGATGCAGCGTCTTCATACCTAGAACGCCAGCGTATGTTTGAACTACCACGTTCATCGTGGGAAGACTACAACAAAGACTTAATTTCTCAAGGCGGTGGTATTTTCTCACGTAGTGCGAAATCAATTACACTGACTCCTGAAATTAAGAAAATGCTAGGTACTAAGAAAGCAACAATGACACCAAATGAGTTGTTACGTGCAATCTTAATGATGCAGGTAGACCTAATTTGGAACGGTGGTATTGGTACTTACATTAAGGCGAAATCTGAAACGCATGCTGATGTTGGCGACCGTGCAAACGACGCGCTACGTGTTAATGGTGAAGAGCTTAACGCGAAGATCTTCGGTGAAGGCGGTAACTTAGGTGCAACGCAATTAGGTCGTATCGAATTCACTGCTAACGGTGGTCGCATGAACACAGACTTCATCGATAACGTGGGTGGTGTTGCGTGTTCAGATAACGAAGTAAATATTAAGATTTTACTAAATGGTCTGGTTTCTGAAGGTGATTTAACTAAGAAACAGCGTGACGAGTTACTTTATTCAATGACGGATGAAGTATCAGAGATGGTATTAAAAGATTGTTACCGTCAAACGCACACAATTTCTGTAACACAGTTAAAAGGCCCACAAACGCTAAAAGAGCAAATTCGCTTTATTCATGCGCTTGAAAAAGATGGCAAGCTTAACCGTGATATCGAATTCTTACCATCAGATGAAGAGTTAGCAGAACGTCAAGCTGCAGGTAAAGGTTTAACTCGTCCAGAACTTTCTGTACTTGTTTCATACGCTAAAATGGTGCTTAAAGAGCAGCTTGTAATCGAAGAAATCACTGATAATCCGTATTACAGAAGCTTGTTAGTTGATGCATTCCCAGCACCGCTGCGCGAACGTTTCAACAATGCGATGGATAACCACCCACTGCGTGGTGAAATCATTGCAACTAAACTAGCGAACCAAATCGTTAATGATATGGGTCTGAACTTTATCGTTCGTATGAGTGAAGAGACAGGTGCGCCAGTAAGTGAAATTGTACTTTGTTACTCAATGGCTAAAGCAGTATTTGAACTGGGTAATGCATGGCAAGATATCTCTGCACTTGATAACCAGATCCCGTCAATTGTACAAACAGAAATGTTGTATCAATTACGCCGTACTGTTCGTCGTGCGACACGTTGGTTCTTACGTCACCGCAACAAAGCACTCAACATTGAACAAACAATCGAGTTCTTTGCACCAGCGTTTAATGACTTAAGTGAAAACATCACGTCGTATATGGTTAATGAAGAAGCTGAAAAACTGAATACAGAAATTAACTTATTGGCTAAAGAAGGTGTACCAAGTGCACTTGCTAAGCGCATTGCACAACTTTCAAGCTTGTTCTCAGTGATGGACTTAGCGCAAGTAGCAGATGCATCAAGTAAACCAATCTCACAAGTTTCTGAAACTTACTTCAAGCTTGGTGCGGGCATGGGTCTACACTGGTTCTTAGATCAAATTACCAAGCAACCGGTTGCCAACCACTGGCAAGCACTTGCACGTGCATCGTACCGTGAAGAGCTTGATTGGCAGCAGCGTTCTCTTTCACAAGTTGTGCTTAATAACTGTGAAACAGCAGGTTGTGATGTTGATACCATCATTGAAAGCTGGATGAACGAGCACCAAGTACTGCTTGAGCGTTGGCAGCATATGTTGGCTGAGTTTAAAACGTCGCAAACGCACGACTTTGCAAAATTCTCGGTGGCATTACGCGAATTAATGCTACTAAGCCACAATTGCGATACTGCGCAATAACAAAAATTTAGATACAATACCCCGGAATTTTCCGGGGTATTTTTTTATTAAGAGGTCAACACAATTATGTTTTATGATTTAGCGCGTCGTTTTATGTTTAGTAAAGATGCTGAATGGTCGCATGACTTTGCTTTATCAAACCTAAAGCGATTTGCCAATACACCGTTATCGATGTGCTGGTCTCAATCGGTTGCCAGTAAACCAACCACGTTTTTAGGTTTAGAATTGCCAAACCCTGTTGGTCTTGCTGCGGGTCTTGATAAAAATGCCGAATGTATCGATGCCTTTTCACAAATGGGCTTTGGCTTTATTGAAGTAGGTACGGTGACACCGCGCCCACAGGCAGGTAATGACAAACCGCGTATTTTCCGTTTACCTCAGGCTAATGCGGTGATTAACCGTATGGGCTTTAATAATAAAGGTGTTGATTACTTACTAGCGAATGTAAAAAATGCGCAATACAAAGGCATTTTAGGCATTAACATTGGTAAGAACAAAGACACTCCTAATGAGCAAGGTAAAGACGACTACATTCACTGTATGCGTAAAGTATTTACCAGTGCATCTTATATTACGGTGAATATTTCATCACCCAACACCCCAGGACTACGTGACTTACAATATGGTGAGGCGCTAGATGATTTACTTGGTTCACTTAAGAATGAGCAGCTTGATTTAGCAGCAAAACACGGTAAACAAGTACCTATGCTGGTTAAAATTGCGCCGGATCTTGATCAAATTCAAGTTCAGCAAGTATCCGAATCATTTATCAATAATAAAATTGACGGCGTGATTGCAACTAACACGACGCTTGATCGCAGCGCAGTAGAAGGCATGCAACATGCGAATGAAGCAGGGGGCTTATCGGGTCATCCAGTTCGTCATAAATCTACGGAATTAGTTAAAGAAATTAAACGCTTAACTAACGGTGAGTTGCCAATTATCGGTGTCGGTGGTATTGATTCAGCCGAATCAGCGAAAGAAAAATTCGCCGCTGGCGCTGATTTAGTGCAAGTCTACACCGGTTTTATTTACCAAGGACCACCTATGATCAAAAAGATCATAAACTCCTTATAAGGATCGGTTATTTAACATTATGATCCTATTGAAAATATTCTAAAAAATAGTTTATTTTTAGTACCATAGCTCTATAATCCTCAAGATGTCATGTTTTGGGGATTTTTTGATATTATGTTGCAAGCAGGGAAAGATTGGCGTTGGCTAACGTGTAAAGAGCGAAACCGTTTAGTGTTGTATGTAGAATCAACACGCGAAGAGCTTGTTATGCCATATAAAACGCGTCAACTTACGCAAGCAGCAATCGAGGGCAGTTGCTTTAGCCTCGAAGATGCCGCCCTGTATGAGCAGATCTGTCATTATCTCTCAGCTTTTAGCATTTGGAGCGAAGGCGAAATAGCTGTCATTGCACTCCATGCGACTGCAGCCAAATTACACCTTAAGCCAGTACTGGCTAAAAGTTGGTTTTTCAAACCTTATCAAGGTCACACCCCAAGTACCGAAGCGATTATTACCTTGAATTCGCAAAAGCAAAGCGGTCAGTTTTTGATCATTGAATGCGGTAATGATGCCAGTGTGTGCATGTGTTTAGAGCACCAAATGCAACTAGACGATAATTTTGCATTAAGTCGTTTTGAAACCATTAAAGTGCTTAACGATCGCGTAAATCCTATCTTAATCAACCAATCACAGCTAAAACGCGCCTAGGCTTTATCGCTACTCGAATTTAAAACTGTTATACTTCAGCCAGATTTTTTAACTGGGTTTTTTGCTTTGAGCAATTCGCTTTCTTTTATTGCACTAACGTCGATTGGTGTTGAAAATTTACTCGCTACTGAAATTCAAGCGACTGGTGCTGAAATTACTAAACAGAGTATTGGTTCTATTCGTTTTAACGCATCCAATAAGCAAGCACAAACACTGTGTTTAGCGAGTCGCTATGCGACACGGGTGATGATGTTGTTGACCGAATCGGATACCGTTAATACCAAAGATGATTTATACGCGCTTGCCAAAGGGTTTGATTGGCAAGAGTACTTTGGACCAACACAAACGTTTGCAATTGATTTTAGCGGTACTAATCGTGAACTGAAGAATACTCAGTTTTCAACACTGGTAGTAAAAGATGCAATTGTCGATTCTTTCTTTGCAAGTCATCAACAACGTCCTAGTATCTCTAAAACGTCACCTAATGTGCGTATTGTTGGTCGTTTAAACAAAGAAAAGTGTGCTTTATATATCGACTTTTCAGGCCCAGGCCTTTCGAAGCGTGGTTATCGTCCTCATCAAGGTGATGCACCGATAAAAGAACACTTAGCGGCGGCGTTAGTGAGTCGTTCAGGTTGGCTAAATGATACCTCACGCCCGTTGTTTGATCCGTGTTGTGGTTCAGCAACGCTATTAATTGAAGCGGCGATGATGGCGTGGAATATTGCACCGGGTTTATATCGTAAACATTTTGCGTTCGAATCACTTCCGGGGTTTCGCGCGGCAAAATTCAAAGAACTAAAGCAAGAACTTAAAGACCAACAAACTGATCAAAAGCTGTATTTAATCGGTAATGATATTGATGAACGCGTATTACAAAAAGCGCAAAATAATATTGAAAATTTACCTTTTGCAAAGTTTATTCAGTTAAAAAAAGCAGATGCCAATAAACTCACTGCCGTAGCAAAACAGCCTGGAGTGGTGCTATCTAACTTACCGTATGGTGAGCGTTTGGGTGAAAAAGCAGAGCTAGTTAATTTATATCGTCATTTAGGTGATGCGTTTAAAAAGCATTTTAAATTTTGGCATTTGGCGCTATTTGCAACCGATGTTAGTTTATTAGCCCTCTTAAAACTTGCCAAGAAAAAGCAGTACAAACTGAAAAATGGCCCGTTAGATTGTGTGCTTAACCTTTATGATTTAGACGAAAAAAACACTGAGCAATCAAGCCAAACTAAACTTAACTACGATGGCTCAATGGCGTTTGCTAATCGCCTTAAGAAAAACCGTCAAGGCCTAAAATCATGGCTTAAAAAAGAACGCGTTAGTTGTTACCGTTTATACGATGCGGATATTCCAGAGTACAACGTTGCCGTTGATGTTTATAACGAGTACTTGGTGATTTATGAATATGCGCCACCAAAAACCATTGATGAAGCCACCGCAGAAAAGCGCTTACAAGATATTATTTATTTATCTGCGCAAACCCTTGATATTGCACCAAGCAACATTGTTGTAAAACAGCGTAAGCAGCAAAAGGGCACATCTCAGTATCAAAAAGCACAGCGAACCGACAAGTCAAAAAATAACATGACTGTAGAAGAGTACGGTGTGAAATTTAAAGTTAATCTACACGACTATTTAGACACAGGACTATTTTTAGATCACCGTTTAGCACGTCGTTATATGCAGCAAAACTGCAAAGATTTACGTGTACTTAATTTGTTTGCGTATACCTGTAGCGCATCAACGCACGCAGCGGTAGGTGGTGCAAAATCGGTCACCAGTGTTGATATGAGTAATACCTACTTAAAATGGGGCCGTGAAAACTTTGCGTTAAATAACCTTAACAGCCCACGTTATCATTTTGAACAAGCGGATTGCCTTGCATGGTTAGAACAAGCAAAAGGTCAGTTTGATTTTATCTTTTTAGACCCGCCGACATTTTCAAACTCAAAGCGCATGAAAAAAGAGTTTGATGTTCAGCGTGATCACATTAAGTTGTTTACCTGGGTAAAACGTATTTTGGCACCAAACGGTACCTTGTTGTTTTCAAATAACAAGCGCGGTTTTACGATGAACGAAGAAGGCTTACTTGACCTTGGCTTGATAGCAGAAAATATCAGCGATAAAACACTTTCGCCTGATTTTAAACGCAACAAGCAAATTCACAACGCGTGGCTTATCCGCAATGCCTAAGATAACGCTGTATCACACAGAGGGTTGTCACTTATGTGAGCAAGCGCATGCATTATTTGTGCAAGCCGGCTTAGCTACACAGCTTGATTTAGTCGACATTGTTGACGATGAAACGTTAATGGCCGAGTACCAGACGACGATTCCGGTAGCTGAGTTTAGCACTGGCACAAAATTATTTTGGCCATTTGATCTTGAAGACATTTTAAAAAATAAATAATCATGGATTTAATTAGAATTACAGGAGCGCAGTTAGCGTTCGGCACACACCCATTGCTTGATAATGCAGAAATGCTGATTGAAAATGGCGAGCGGGTGTGTATTGTTGGTCGTAACGGCGCTGGTAAATCAAGCTTGCTTAAAGTGCTTGATAGTCAAATTCAACTGGATGATGGTGAAATTAACCGTCTGAGTGGATTAAAAGTCGCGCGCCTTGAGCAAGACCCACCAAAAGGGGCAAATGGCACTGTATTTGACTATGTTGCCAATGGCTTACCGCACATTGCGACACTGTTGATCGAATATCACGAAGTGAGCGCGAGATTAAGTCAAGATAACAGTGAAAAAACACTTAAACAGTTCGAGCGCTTATCGTCTCAGTTAGAGGCAAACGACGGTTGGCGTTTCGAAACGCAAATAAACCAAGTGTTAAGTCAGTTAGAACTCGATCCAAACAGTGATTTAACCTCACTTTCGGGCGGTTGGCTTAGAAAAGTAGCGCTTGCGAAAGCATTGGTAGGTGAGCCAGATCTGTTATTACTGGATGAACCAACTAACCACTTGGACGTTGCCAGCATTGAGTGGTTGGAAAAATTCTTAAAAGAATTTAATGGTGCGATCGTATTTATTTCTCACGACCGTGCATTTATTCGTTCAATGGCAACACGTATTCTTGATTTAGACCGAGGTAAGCTGGTCTCTTACCCTGGTAATTATGAGAAATATCTAGAGCAAAAAGAGCACGCATTAAAAGTTGAAGAAAGCCAAAATGCCTTGTTTGATAAAAAACTCGCGGAAGAAGAAGCATGGATCCGTCAGGGTATTAAAGCGCGCCGTACGCGCAACGAGGGTCGTGTTCGCGCACTTAAACAACTGCGTGTAGAACGAAAAGCCCGTGTTGAAAAACAAGGCAAGGCCGATTTCAACATAGAAAGTGCCCAGCGTTCTGGCAAGTTAGTATTTGAAGCAGAGGCTATTTCACAAGGCTTTACAAATAAGCCAATAGTGAAAGACTTCTCTACCTTAGTTATGCGTGGTGATCGTATTGGGTTAGTTGGGCCAAATGGTGTTGGTAAGACAACATTACTGAAAATTTTATTTGGCGAATTAGCGCTGGAATCAGGCAAACTAAAGCAAGGTGTTAATTTAGAAGTTGCTTATTTTGATCAGTATCGCTCGATACTCGACGAAGAAGCCAGCGTGCAAGATAATGTTGCTGACGGTAAACAAGAGGTCAACATCGGTGGCCGCAGTCGCCATGTGCTTGGTTATTTACAAGACTTTTTATTCCCACCAGCACGAGCGCGTTCACCGGTTAAGTCGTTATCTGGTGGAGAGAAAAACCGTTTATTACTGGCAAAATTATTTGTTAAACCAAGCAATGTATTGGTACTCGATGAGCCGACCAATGATCTAGATGTTGAAACACTTGAATTACTTGAAGAAATTCTCGCTAATTATCAAGGTACTGTGTTGGTTGTAAGTCACGACCGTGAATTTATCGACAATACCTGTAGTACGGTATGGGGCTTTTTAGGTGATGGCAAAGTAGTGGAAGTGGTTGGTGGATACCAAGATTTCCAAAATTATGCGCAGTCACTTGCTGAAAAAACAGTAATTGAACAAAAACAAAAAGACACAGAAAAGGACAAAAAAGTCGCAGATAAGCCTTTAGCTAAAAAAGCAGGCAAGTTATCATACAAATTAAAACGAGAACTCGAAGAGCTACCCGCTTTATTAGAATCGCTTGAACAAGAAGTTGAAGAACTTCAAGAAGTTGTTAACTCCCCCGATTTTTTCAAGCAAGATAGCGAGCAAACTCAGAAAACCTTGAACCAATTACAGCAAGCAGAGTCGAAGCTTGAAACCGCTTTTATGCGCTGGGAAGAATTGGAACAATTACAGGATCAGTAGTAGGAATAAAAATGAAATATAAATTACTTGCAGCGGCAGTTTTTGCTGCAATCACGCCACAGGTTCAAGGCGCTACTCCATATGTTTTAGAAGAGCTTGGCAATCTAGATTACGCTAAACACGCGTATGTAACTGATGCAAACGAAGCGGGTCAAGCCGTTGGTATGGCGCAAGGCGTATTCAATATTGTTATTGATATTGCGGAATTAGATTTTGAAGACACACGTTTGACAAATGCGTATAAAGATCGTGAGCGTGTTTTTGAAAATCGTGATGAAGAAATTACCTTCACATTAGACGATATCGAAAATGGCAATATTAATGGCGATGCGCAACGATTTCTACAAGACTTTTTATTGTCATCTTATGCTGATAGTCGCTATCAGAAAATTTCTTCAAATAGCGGCTCCGAATTTAATGTTGCCATTGAATATAATAACCCAACGCAAGAGCGTGTTATTTATGATGTAGAGCATCCTGATTATGACGGTGGTTTAACACGCTCAGTTGAGAACATTTTAACATCAATTGCAGAAGATGGTGTTAAAGCTGGCTGGGGTTCAGCACCTTATACCAAGATTCAATTTACTGAAGACGGCGAAACTGAATCGGAAACACATTATATTCGTGATTTTACCCGCCGTGGTTTTGTAATGACCAACACCGGCGAACGAGTTGATTTAATGCCAACAGAAGTTACTTATGGTGGTATTTCTGGTGCGTATAATATCGTTCAGGTAAGTGATGGTTACTTGGTAGTGGGTGAAACATCAGTCAGTATTGCTTCTGATTCACAAGAGTCATTGGACGAAAGTTGTGACGGCGATAAACTTCCAGTAGAGGTATGCCATGAGTCGTATGTAAATTCTTCAAGTCGTGCTCTTTATAACCGTAATGCGACAATGTGGCGTTTAGATAACGCATTAAACGTGACTGATACCGTTGATCTTGGGTTAGGTATTGTACCTGATGAAGATGAGCAAAAGAGAGCGTGGCGCAGTACCGCATTAGCGGTTAATGACAACGAAATTGCGGTAGGTTATTCTGTTGTTAGGTATCGTGATGGCGACGGTATTACGCAATATCCGGTGTACTACAAAGATGGTAATGTTGTAGAGTTTATTGACGAATACGATTACCGACCAGGTGGTCGAGCAGTTGCTATTAATGATAATAATATTATTACAGGCTATGCAATTAAGCGTATTGAAAACACTGAGCGCAGTAAGTTCTTTTATCATAATGTTGCAACCGGCGAGACAGTTTTTCCAACAGACTTTTTTAAAAGTAGCTCTGCGGTTGCGACAGACATAAATGATAATGGCCTGATTATTGGTCAAGGCGAAGTTGAAACAAGCTCCTCAGCAAGTCGTCGCAAAGAAGCGTTTATCTACGATATTAATAAAGACACCTTCACTAATCTAAATGACTTATTACCATGTTTTGCAAATGATGGCGAATCATCATTCCCATATGTGGTTGCGGAAGCAATCAGCATTTCAAATGATGGTACTGTATATGGCACAGCGACAAAAACTGTAGATAAGCGTGATGCTCAAGGTAATGTTGTGGTTGATGCTAACGGCAAAGTAGAGCAAGAAAGTGTGGTTGTTTCAGTGAAGCTGAAATATAACGCTGAGGGTGTTGTTGAGAAGTGTCCTGAGAAAGCACAAGAAACATATGAACGCCAAGGTGCATCGTTTGGTGCATTAGGTTTGTTATTATTGCCACTTGTAGCAATTAGACGACGTTTTTTAAATAGTAAGTGTTTTATACAGTAATGTTTTGTGCGTTTATTAAAAGTTAAGCTATAAACTCATATTCATAACATTTTGATAAAAATTATGATTTAAGGCCAACTGCAGAAACAGTTGGCTTTTTTTATTGCGGATCCATTGATCCTCAACACCAAAGGATTATACTGTATATAAACACAGTACAATCCTTTGGTGTATTCATGAATTCACTGATCAAGCAATTACATCATCGCAATCTGCTTTGGTATGCATCCAATCGTATTCAAACGCAGCAGATAGAAAAGCATCAAACGGGCTTTACAGTTTTAGATGAAAAGCTCGCTGGCGGTATGCCCACTAATGGCGTGATAGAACTATTGAGTAGTCCCGGCATTGGTGAACTTCGATTGATTGCACCCAGTTTTAAAATGCGGCAAAGCCGTTTTATTGTGTTTATTTCACCGCCCGCGTTAGTTAACAGTGCTGCTTTGCATCATTTAGGTGTCGATGTTAGTCAAGTGTTAGTACTGTATCCTGAGCAACATAAAGATGCGCTTTGGGCAGTAGAACAATGTTTACAAAGTGGCAGTTGCAGCGATGTTATTTATTGGCCGCAGCAAGATTTAACGATTTCCCATATCCAGCGCTTTCAGCAAGCAAGTAAATCGGGTAAAAACCGTTTGTTTTACTTAAATAGCTATAAAACCAGTCAAGCGAGTTTGCCTGTTACTTTAAGCTTAACATTACAAGCACATCCACAAGGGCTGAAAGTAAAGATAAACCGCCTAAAAGGTGGTTGGCCAAGTGATTATTTTATTGTTGATATGCAAACGACATGGCCTTATTGCACCATTGCATCTTCGCCTATCAGCAATGTCATTGCATTTCCGGTTGATAAGGCTGGTTAATGTTAAATTGGCTTTACCTTTACTTTCCACAGTTACAACTCGATACGCAATTTGAAATGTCGAGCACCGAGGTAATTGCCTTGGCCAATCACCAAGGTAATTTAGTACAACTTTCAACGGCGGCTAAAAAAAAAGGATTAACGCAAGGGCAAGGATTAGGGCAAGCTAGCTTATTAGTTTCTGATCTGGCGGTTTATCCTTATCAAGAAGAAGTGGAAGTGGCAGAGCTTAAGCGTATAGCCAGTGTACTTTATAACTACACTGCAGATATTTGTATTATGCCGCCAAAAGGTTTACTGATAGCGTGTGATGGTATGCAGTCCTTATATAACAATAGTGATCAGTATTGGCATGTGCTTGAAACACAGTTAAAAACATTGGGAGTTCAGTATTATTTCGCAAGCGGAACTTCACCATTGTTGGCAAAAGCATTAGCACAAGCCGGTACTAATGTGATTTTTACAAACCAGAAAAATGCGCGTAATCAGCTTGCGTTATTGTCATTACAATTTGCTGATATCACTACAAAAGAAATTGCTTTGCTAGCTCGCGTGGGGATTACGCATTTTAAGCAATTGTTGGGGGTATCGCTTGATGAATTAGCTAAGCGCTACTCTCGTGAATTAGTAATGTATGTAGGTAAATTAACAGGCCAATATCCGCATCGAGTGACGTTTTACATACCTGATACTCATTTTGAAAAACAGCTAACCTTACATTATGAAGTATCGCTCACTAAACATCTTGAAAAACCACTTTTACTTGTATTAAAGCAACAACAAGCCTTTTTACTCTCTACCTGTAAGTTAGCAAAGCAAGTGACCCTTATTTTGCATTTTAGAGAAGTAGCCAATTTGGTATTTGAACTATCATCAGCGCATGCTGAATATCGCGCTGAACACTGGTTAACGCTTTTTTTATTACGTTTAGAAAATACCGAGTTACCAGCGCCAGTTATCGCATTAACTATAAAAAGTGATTACCTTGTATCTAATTTAGGTGTAGAAGGCGATTTGTTTTCACAGCATAAATCAGGCTTTGATACTGCAATTTTAACCGCAATATTACAGGCAAAACTTGGGCAGGAGCAGGTTAAAACCTTAACTGTTTATAATGACCTAAGGCCAGAAATAGCCAGCCAAGAAAATACATTCAACACGTTATCAAATGCGCCACAAATGAATTTAATCCGGCCAAGCTTTATGCTGCGCTCACCTGTAGAACTCACCCAGTCGATCACAATATCGCATGGCCCTGAACGCATCGTGACGGGTTGGTGGGATAATAATAATGTTGCTCGTGATTATTTTATTGCACGAGATGAGAGTGGACGGTGGCTGTGGGTTTTTCGTACGCCAAAAAAACAATGGTTTATTCATGGGTTTTTTAGCTAATGAATTATGCAGAATTAGTTTGCCAATCAAATTTTTCTTTTTTACATGGGGCATCACATCCCGAAGAGCTGGTTGCCACAGCCGATAACCTTGGTTACTCCCATATTTCGATTACAGATGAATGCTCTGTTGCTGGAGTTGTACGTGCACACCGAGAGATTAAAAACCACCAAAGGGCAATTAAGCTAATTGTTGGTAGCTTATTTACGCTTGAAGGTAGTTTAACAGTTGTTTTGTTATGCCCAACAAGAAAAGCTTATGCAGAGTTATGTCGAATAATCACCAATGCACGGCGACGCAGTGAAAAGGGCAACTACCTGTTGACTCGGTGGGATTTAATGTCAATCAAACACTGTCTTTTTATTTGGCTACCAAAGGGCGAAAATATTGATCATCATTGGGCTAATTGGCTTAAAAAGCACCATGAAGATCGTTTATGGCTGGGGTTAACACGCTTTTTATTAGCGCACGAGTCAGAGTATATGGAGCACTGCCAACGCTTGATAACGCAATATGATATAACGCCTGTGGCATGTGGTTATGCGCTGATGCATCAAGCCAATAGGTTGCCGTTACAGCACGTATTAAGTGCCATTAAAGCACGTAAAACAGTCGCTCAATTAGGACAAAAACTACTTTCCAATGAAGAATATGCATTACGTGAAAAACAAAAGTTGTCACGTTTATTCTCACCTGATGCTCTGGCGCAAACGACGGCTATTGCAAACCGGTGCCATTTCAACCTTGATGAATTGAGGTATGAGTATCCAAGTGAATTAGTGCCAAAAGGCGTTAGTGCAATGGCTTATTTAAGGCAATTAGTGAAACAGGGCATCGCGTATCGTTTTCCTGAAGGGATCACTGCGGATATACAGGCGACCATTGATAAAGAACTCGCATTAATTGAAGAGTTGGATTATCCATTTTATTTTTTAACTATTCATGACATTGTTATGTTTGCTAAAAAAAATGGCATTTTATACCAAGGTCGGGGATCTGCTGCTAACTCAGTGGTATGTTATTGCCTTGAAATCACCGCAGTTGATCCGCGACAAATAGCCGTATTGTTTGAGCGTTTTATTAGCAAAGAGCGAAATGAACCGCCTGATATTGATGTCGATTTTGAACATCAAAGACGTGAGGAAGTGATCCAGTATATTTATCAAAAATATGGTAGAGAACGCACCGCATTAGCCGCAACTGTGGTGAGTTTTCGTTTTAAAAGTGCCATTCGAGAGGTTGGTAAAGCGCTGGATATTGAAGGCAGCAAGCTTGAATATTTTATTAAAAATATCAATCGTCGAGATAAAACGACGCACTGGCAAACGCAGTTACAGCAGTTGGGGTTAGATCCGCAATCAAATAAAGCCCAGCATTTTGTATTGCTCACGGAGCAAATTTTAGGATTTCCAAGGCATTTATCGCAACATGTTGGGGGCTTTGTTATTTCATCAGGCCCGTTATATGAACTGGTTGCTGTTGAAAATGCCGCGATGAAAGAACGTACGGTGATCCAATGGGATAAAGATGATTTAGAAACCCTTGGTTTATTAAAAGTTGATATTTTAGCCCTGGGCATGCTCAATGCGATACGCAAATGTTTTCAAGAAATTAAAATGCGTCATCAAAGGCAGTTGTCCATAGCTGATATTACCCGGGTAAGCGATGATGCAGCGGTTTATCAGATGATCCAAAAAGCCGATACGGTTGGGGTATTTCAAATCGAATCGCGAGCGCAAATGAGCATGCTACCGAGGCTAAAACCGACAAGTTATTACGACTTAGTAATCCAAATTGCCATAGTGCGGCCTGGGCCTATTCAAGGTGATATGGTGCATCCATTTTTAAAGCGACGTAATGGCATTGAGGCCATTTCATATCCCTCAAATGAGGTCAAAGAAGTGTTGGCGCGTACGTTAGGCGTGCCTATTTTTCAAGAGCAAGTTATCAAAATAGCCATGGTCGCTGCGGGTTTTACTGGTGGTGAAGCCGATCAGTTACGGCGTGCGATGGCAAGATGGAAAAAGTCAGGGGAATTACAAAAGTTTAAGCAAAAACTGATAAATGGCATGTTGTCTCGAGGTTACCAAATGCAGTTTGCAGAACGCCTTTATCAACAAATATGTGGCTTTGGCGAGTATGGTTTTCCTGAATCGCATTCGGCGTCGTTTGCTGTGCTTGCATATGTATCGGCTTGGCTTAAACATTATTACCCTGTCGAATTCTATACGTCCTTACTAAATAGCATGCCTCTTGGTTTTTATAGTGTGTCGCAGTTACTGCAAGATGCAAAACGACACAATATTGAAATTGCTCCGGTATGTGTTAATCACTCATATTATCAACATACAATTACTAAAAAAGGTGTATTACAAATCGGTTTTTGTATTATTAAAGGTGTTACTGCATCTGATATTGAACAGCTTATCAACCAGCGACCTAAAACAGGCTACGAAAGTATTGAGCAACTTAAACAACTGGGTATTAAAGCTCGATTATTAGCGCAACTTGCTAGTGCCAACGCGTTATCTGTGCTTGCAGGCAACCGCTTTGCAACACGTTGGCAGATCATGAACAGTGAAAGTGATTTACCACTCTTTAACGGCTTTAACACTAATCAGGCAACAGAGCAAAAGCCAGCAGTGCCGTTCCATCAAGCACCCAGTGAATCAGATAATGTCGTTGAAGATTATCAATCAACTGGGTTTTCCCTTGGTTTACACCCAATTGACTTATTAGAAGCTAAGGGAGTATTACCATCGTTTTGTAAGGCAAATGAGTTAACAGGAAAAACACATAAATCATTAGTGACAGTGATTGGCGTTGTGACAGGAAAACAAGCGCCGGGCACTGCAGCTGGCGTGACGTTTATTACGCTTGAAGATGCGACAGGAAACATCAATGTTGTCGTGTGGCAGGGCACATCATATGCACAGAAAAAAGCATTTCTTGGCGCGAAAGTTTTACAAGTTAAAGGAATATTAGAACGAGAAGGCGATGTTATTCATATTATTGCAGGTAAACTTATCGACCTAACTGATAAGTTAGATAAATTAGCCGCGAAATCTCGGGAGTTTCATTAGTGCTGAAATGAGAATATGCAGTTAATGCTTTTCTTATGCCAAGTTAGATGTCTTTAGCTTCTGTTTTTACGTGCTTTCCATTGTTTTAGTACTGAATAGCGCCACAAATAATCAATACCAAAATAACCAATAGCGGAGGCAGCTGCTGCACACACTAAACTGCCTACCATAAACGCAGGACCAATGCTTGATAAGCTGTCAACAAACCACTGCCAGCTTGCTTGGAAGGTAAAATCTTGTTTTTGTTGCCCTAACACTAAATAGCCGACTAAGTAGTTAAAATAAAAAATCGGTGCCATAGTTAAAGGGTTGGTGATCCAAACCAATGCAACAGATAGCGGGAGATTTACGCGAAATGGAATCGCGATTGCTGCGCTTAGCAGCATTTGAAAAGGAACTGGAATAAATGCCCAAAATAACCCAACTGCAAATGCACCACGCGCTGAGCGTCGATTTAAATGCCATAAATTTGCATCGTGTAACATGTCGCCAAAAATACTAAGCGTTTTGTTTTGCTTAATCTTATTATGATCAGGTAACAGCTTTTGGATCGTCTTTTTTGGCATGGCGGTTTACATCTTCCTTTTTGGCAAAGCATAGTGTGCTTTGTAGTTGGCTGCATATTGTCACTATTTTTCTTCAATACGCTAGTTTTTTTTTCGACAATTATACTGGTTGTACTAGTGAACGTCGTTATTGCAACAAAAAACACCGCCAAATTTTACGCGATAATCACGCTACTAGTCGGTGCTAGTTACCCCATTTTATATTATCACTGTGTTTATGGCAGCAACCTAAGCTACGACGAGTTACAACAAAAACAAGTACTGCACGGCATTATAGAACAAATAGATAACTATCAATTTAATGACCGTCTAATTGTTAAAACAACAAAAATTGCCAATACGACTTTAAGGCCTTATGCGTTAATGCGAGCACAAGTTTATATATCTCGTGCAATCAATACTCAGTATAGCCCCAAAGTAGGTGACACCATATCAATACGCGCCAAGTTCAAGCCAATTAAACCAAGGTTAAATGAGGGCTTGTTTGATAGGCGCTTACATAATTTTTATGTGGGATTAAAGTACAAAGGCAGCGTTTCGAAAACTGATGATTTTGCTGTGTTAACACGCGCTACGCCGTCGCACATTACTAATCTGGGGAGTTTATCTCGTTATAGTTGGCTATATCGAGGTGTATTATTTGGTGATACTAGTGCAATGCCTGCAAATATTAAAAGCGCGGTTCGAAACTTAGGAATTGCACATTTATTTGCGGTTTCTGGCCTGCATATGGCGATTGTATTTGGCTTTTCATTTTGGTTAGGGAAACTAGCGCTATTACTTGTGAGCAAGTTTGCATTTCACAATACTCTCAGAATTGCACCTTATTTTATTGCCATCGCGGCGTGCTCAACTTATCTTCACGCTGCTGATTATGCCACCTCAGCAATACGTGCATTTATTATGATTGTATTAGTGTGTTTATGCTTATTAGTAAATCGCAGTTATACCAGTAAACGGGCATTATTGTGCGCGTTATTGCTGGTTATATTAGTTAACCCATTTGTGTTGTTAAGTGCGGGGTTTTATTTTTCATTTATTGCAGTTGCCAGCATTCTGGTTGCCCTTGATTTGGTAAACAAGTGGCGCATCACTCATCCTTTGTATCAACTTGCATTTATACAATTGGTAATTAGCATTACGTTAGCGCCGTTGACTGTGTTGTTTTTTAATGGCACCAGTGTATTGAGTGTTTTTATAAATCTTATAGCGATTCCGCTGTTTTCGTTCTTTGTAATGCCATTAATGCTTTGTGTGGTGTTAGTTGATTATGCGCTTTCTTTTTCAACGCCGTATCGTTGGTTTGATGCGCTATTGAAATTACTTATCAATTATATCGAGCGAATTGGTGAACATATAACATGGCATTATGTGCCTCAAATTAGTTGGCAGTTAATAATGCTAACAATCGCTGCTGTTTTATTGCTGCTTTATTATTATCGAAGCGCGTTGCTAACATTACCTATTCTAGTATTTTATTATGCCCATGCTCTTAATAAAGAGCCGAACCTGACAATACGTATATTGGATGTGGGTCATGGCTTATCGGTGATCATAAGTAAACAAGGTGAAGCGGTGCTCTATGATTTAGGCGCGCGATATCAAGAATTCAGTTATTTTAATCATCTGGTGTTACCCACCTTAGCGATTAACCGTTTGAACTTAATCAAAACAGTGATAAGTCATGATGATAATGATCACAGTGGTGGATTAACCGATTTACGACATGCTGGTTATTTTTCGACGATAAGTGGGTTTGAAAAAGCCTGTAATATAAATGCAAATTGGTTAGAAAATGTAAGGTTTAAGTCATTTTCAGCACCTCATACAGTACACAGTGATAATAACAGTTCCTGTGTTCTGCTTATCACAAGTGGCCAATTTAAACTGTTATTAACAGGTGATATTGAAGTTGAGCGGGAAAACACGTTGTTAGCGGAGCCACGCATTCAGAATATCGATGTGCTTGTTTCGCCTCACCATGGCAGTAATAGTTCATCAACCGAAGGCTTTATTAATAAAACGCAACCTCGTTGGGTAGTTCATTCGGTGAATGCATATAATCGTTGGCGATTACCAAGTTTAGCGGTTGTTACACGTTATGCCGACTATGGCACCAAGCAGCTAGCAACCTCACGTGGCGCAGTCAAAATAGTCGTTACATCAAGCGGATATACTCTCAGTTATGCAAAACAGCAAAATTACTGGTTTCTCGTTGATTAACACTGCGAAATTCTTGGGTTTTGCATCATAGCGCTATACAATAGGCGCAAATAAATTCAAGTTAGCACCATGACAACCTCATCTGATTACTACAAGCGTTTATTAACCTACGTCAAACCGCATAAACTCGCAGCCACATTCGCCATTATTGGTATGTTAGGCTATGCCGCAATGGACGGATTATTTGTTTATTTAATGGACCCGTTTATTGAGCAAGGTTTGACGGCAAAAAATCAAGAGGTTATGAAGTGGGCACCGGTTGTAGTGATTTTATTGGTGCTATTTCGCGGTGTGTTTAACTTCGTTTCAAGTTACTGCTTAGCCAATGTGGGCTCACACGTGGTGATGGCAATTCGCAAAGAATTATTTGCTAAATTACTTCATTTGCCGGTGTCATTTCACGATCAGCATTCAACCGGTGAATTAATTTCAAAAATTACCTTTGATGCAGAACAAGTTCAAACAGCAATAACAAAAGCCTTAATCACCATAGTACGAGAAGGGGCGTTTGTTGTTTTCTTAGTGATCAATATGTTGATTGCCAGTTGGCAATTATCCTTGTTGTTTATTTTAGTTGTCCCCATTGTTGCAGGCATTGTATCAATCGTGTCTAAACGCTTTCGTGTTATTGCAAAACGCATTCAAGATGCCATGGGGGGCGTAACACGCGCGTCTGAACAAATGGTAAAAGGGCATAAAGTCATTCATTCATTTGGTGGTCAAGAAATTGAACAGCAGCGCTTTGCCGATGTGAATAACCGTAATCGCCAACAACGAGTAAAAATGGATGCGACGAAAGCGCTGAGCGTTGCCAGTATTCAAATTATTGCTGCATCTGCCATTGCTATGGTGTTGGCTGCAATTGGCTTTAAACTTGTTGAGCCTATTTCTACAGGCGCGTTCGTGAGCTTATTAACCGCAATGATGATGATGCTACGCCCGTTAAAACAGCTATCAAATGTGAATGTAGAATTGCAGCGCGGTATTGCAGCTGCAAAAAGTATTTTTGATATATTAGATTTGGAAAATGAAAAAGACACTGGCTCAAAAACGCTGGAAAAATGTCAGGGCCATATCACAATTGAAAGTTTGTCATTCGCTTACCCCAATACAGAGCGCAATATTTTAAACGAACTAACCATGGATATTAAACCTGGCCAATCCGTCGCCTTAGTTGGTCGTTCAGGCTCAGGTAAATCGACACTCTCTAACCTGTTGCCACGTTTTTACGATACCTATACCAATGGCGATATCAAACTCGACGGGCTATCGGTTAATAACTTTGATTTAACTTGGTTGCGCGAACAATTTGCCATCGTGTCGCAACAAGTTGTGTTATTCAACGATACTATCGAGAACAATATAACCTACGGTTTTAAAGGTGATATCACCTCTGAAAAGCTGCAAACAATTGTTGAGCAATCGCACGTTTGGGAATTTGTAAAAGATTTACCAGAAGGTTTACAAACCATTGTCGGTGAAGATGGTGTAATGCTTTCTGGTGGACAGCGTCAACGCATTGCTATCGCGCGAGCACTGCTTAAAAACGCGCCAATTTTGATTTTAGATGAAGCTACATCAGCACTCGATACCGAGTCAGAAAAATTAATTCAACATGCGTTAAACGATTTAATGAAAGGGCGCACCTCGATTGTTATTGCGCACCGTTTATCAACGATTGAAAACTCTGATGTCATTTATGTATTGGATAAAGGGCAAATAATCGAGTCGGGTTCGCATGCTGAGCTAATTGAAAAGCAAGGTGCCTATTTAGCACTGCAAAAAATGCAGGCTAATGACTAATGAATGCGATTGAAAAAAGCTGGTATCAAAAATTTGGTATTACTTGGCTTTTATTACCGTTAAGTGCGCTGTTTTACCTAATTACGCTATATCGCTTCTATCGCAAGCGAAGATTACAATTGGCGACTGATAAACCAAAAGTCATTGTTGTGGGTAATATTTCGGTAGGTGGCACAGGCAAAACACCATTTACCTTGTTTCTTGTCGATTATTTGAAGCAAAAAGGTTTATCTGTTGCGGTTATTTCACGAGGCTATGGTGGTCAAACTCAAAGCCAACCTTTATTAGTGACAGATAACATATCGCCAGAGATCTGTGGTGATGAACCTAAGCTGATAGCCGTTCGCACAGGTGCACCTGTTGTAGTGTGCCCAATGCGAAATTTAAGTATCGATTATTTAAAGAAGCACATTAACCCTGATGTGATTATTGCTGATGATGGATTGCAACATTACCAAATGGCGCGTGCTATGGAGCTTTGCATTGTTGATGGGAAACGTCAATTGGGTAATGGCTTTGTTATGCCGGCAGGTCCACTTCGCGAAGCGAAAAGCAGACTAAAACATGTTGATTTAACCATTACTAATGGCACTGCAGAGGATAACGGGTACCAGCTTATGGTAGATGGTATATATCGCATAATTGATGGGCAAAAAGTTTCCAATTTAGACAGCCCAGTTCACTTAGTGAGCGCAATAGGCAATCCCAGCCGCTTTGAGCAAAGTGTAAATGAGCAGAATATTCTGGTGCACGGGCATACTATTTTTAAAGATCATCACACATACAGTGAAAGTGACTTTGCCGCACTAGACGTTTCAATCTTAATGACTGAAAAAGATGCGGTAAAATGCCAGTCATTCGCGAAAGCTAATTGGTATTATTTAAAAGTTACCGCTAAACCGACTAAACAACTGGTCGACAAACTCGACCAGTTATTAATTGAAAAAGGGATCCATAATCATGGCGTTTGACACAAAATTACTCGAAATCATTGCTTGCCCTGTAACAAAAGGTCATCTTAAATTTGACCGTGAAAATTTAGAACTTATTAGCACTCAAGCAAAATTGGCTTACCCAGTAAGAGATGATATCCCGGTATTGCTTGAAGACGAGGCACGCGAACTATCACTTGAAGAGGTTGAAAAGTGGAATTCGTAGTCATCATTCCAGCGCGCTATGCGTCGAGCCGTTTACCGGCTAAACCACTGGCAGATATACAAGGCAAGCCAATGGTGCAGCACGTATATGAAAAAGCGCTGGCATCAGGTGCAAAACGCGTAATTGTCGCTACGGATCATATTGAGATAGAAGCGGCAGTTAAACGCTTTAATGGTGAAGTTCTCATGACTCGTGAAGATCATGAGTCGGGCACAGAACGCCTTGCTGAAGTGGTGACAAAACTTAACTTACTAGATGACACAATCGTAGTGAATGTACAAGGTGATGAACCGTTAATTCCACCGCAAAACATCGCGCAAGTAGCAAGTTTGTTAGCATCCGATTCGGCGCCTATGGCAACGTTAAGCGTGGCAATCGACGATATTGAAGAAGCCCTTAACCCTAACGCGGTAAAAGTTGTGGCTGATAATCACAATAATGCGTTGTATTTTTCACGCGCAACGATTCCTTATGATCGAAACCGCTTTTTAGGAAAAGATGAAATTTCTGAAATTGGCGACTTCTATCAACGCCATATTGGTATTTATGCGTATCGTGCGGGTTTTATAAAAGAATATATTACCCTTGACGTATCACCGCTTGAGCAAATCGAATCATTAGAGCAGCTACGTGTGTTGTATCATGGCAAAAAGATAAAAGTCCAAACGGCAATCGAAGCGCCGCAGCCCGGTGTTGATACGCCTGAAGATCTCGCTAAGGTGAATGCTTTTTTAAGCAAGTAAGTTGATGAGTTATCCAATAGTATTTGCGTGCGATGAATTTTATGTGGTGAATAAACCCCATGATGTAAGCTTCCATAGCGAAGGCGGCGAGGGCTTTTTTGTACTGCTTGAAAAGCAGGTCAATGAAAAGCTTTATCCAGTACATCGCTTAGATAAAATGACATCGGGCTTAGTTATTGTTGCGAGAACCAAACAAGCTGCTGCGGAATTTGGTGATTTGTTTAGTCAAAAGCACAAAAATGCACTTGAAAAATACTATTTAGCAGTTGCTCAAGGTAAACCAACAAAAAAGCAGGGTTGGGTAAAAGGGGACTTGGTTAAGGCGCGTCGTGGGTGCTATAAACTACAAAAAACCATGGAAAACCCTTCTGTAACGCGGTTTCAATCGCAGTTAATTGAACCCAGTTTACGTCTTTATTTGCTGCAACCAATTACAGGTAAAACGCATCAACTGCGTGTTGTGCTTAAGAGTCTATCGGTGCCTATTTTAGGCGATGAACGCTATGGCGGTGAGCACAGCGAACGTGGTCATTTGCATGCATATGCGATTAAATTCACGTTTGGTAACACACCATATCATTTTAGTGTTAAGCCATGCGGCGGCGTATTTGAGCACTGTGAAACAAAAAAGCTTATCGAACAATGGCACACGCCTTGGCACGAGTTTAATTAAGGTTAAAAATTTACATGACAGAGTCTTATCAAAATCGTTTTGGCGGCATTGCGCGTATTTACGGAATTGAACAGCAAAAACTGCTTAATAATGCCCATTTTTGTGTTGTTGGTATTGGCGGTGTGGGTAGTTGGGTCGCTGAAAGTCTAGCGCGTACGGGCCTTGGTAACATTACCTTAATTGATTTAGATGATATTTGCGTCACTAACGTTAACCGTCAAATCCACGCGTTGACATCGACTATTGGCGAGGCGAAAGTTGATGCCATGGCAAGTCGAATTAACGAGATCAATCCTGATTGTAATGTGTCAGTTATCGATGATTTTTTAACGCTTGAGAATATCAGAGAACATATTGAACAATTTGATTATGTTATTGATTGTATTGATCAAGTAAAAGTGAAAGCGGCACTTATTGCCCATTGTAAGCGCAACAAATTACCGATTATCACAATAGGCGGCGCAGGCGGACAAATCGATCCAAGCCAAATCAGAATAGGGGATGTGGCTAAAACCAAACAAGACCCGTTACTTGCGAAAGTACGCTATTTGCTGCGTAAGCAATACAACTTTTCAAGTAATCCAAAACGTAAATTTGGTGTGGACTGTATTTATTCAGAAGAGCAATTGGTTTACCCATCAAGTGACGGCAGTGTGTGTCATGCGAAAGCCGGTGCTGATGGCAATATGAATATGGACTGTCAAACAGGCTTCGGCTCGTTAACCATGGTGACTGGCAGTTTTGCATTTTTTGCAGCGGCAAAAAGTGTGAAAAAATACTTAGAAAAATGTGAGCGTAATACCAATCCGCATAAATAATTGGTCATTCAGCGAGAATTAAAAGCGTTTCAGGCAAGGCATTGACTGCAGAGAATGGTGTTTCCCTTGTTAAAGTCAATAACGCAGTATGAAACGCTTTTAAACTCGCCTGTTAGGAGCGCTCCAAAGGCGCGATGATTGCGCCAAATTTTCTCGATTTAGACTCACTAGACCTTCACAAATTTTGCTTACCCTCCCACCTTTGGATAGCTCTGAATTGGCTAATTACTTATGCGGATTGGTATAACAATCAAAGTTAGTTGCTTTGATTGTTACCTATAAAAGTTTGTTATAATAACTGCATACAATATAATCTTTAAAATTGATTTTACTCATCTGTTTGTATTGCAAATTGTGTAATGGCATCTGAAATTGCTAAAATACCATTACCACGACTTGGACTCAGGTGCTGTAAAAGCCCCAATTCATTGAACTCAGTTTGAATATTTATGCGCTTAATTTCATCAACTGTTAAACCATTAACCAATGTAGAAATTATATAAATCAGTCCTTTCACGATGCGTGTATCTGAGTCCGCTGTTACCACGATATGCTTTTCGCTTTCATCAAAATCGACATAAAGCCAAACATTACTTTCGCAGCCGTTCACTTTTGCATGGTCAACTTTGAGTTCAGCTGGCAATTTTGGTAACTGTTTACCTAGTAACATAATTTCACGATACTTATCTTGCCATGATTTTTTGGCAATAAAGTGTTTTTTTAAATTTTGGTATTGTTCGGTCATGGTTAATCTAGTAATTCAATAGCTTGTTTTAATGCGATAATAAAGCGGTCAATATCATCGACGTTGTTATAGCAACTTATACTGATACGAATCGTACCCGCAACACCGAGTAGGTTTATCAGTGGCTGAGTACAGTGATTACCTGAACGTACTATAATGCCGGCTTGGTCGAGTAGGGTCGCGACGTCAAGGTTATGCTCGTCTTTGTAGTTAAAACTAATTGTGCCGATATTATTGTTTAAATCGCCATAAATTTTTATCCCGTCAATCTGTTTAAGTGCGTTTATCGTGTAATGATAGAGCGCCTTTTCAACAGCTAGTTGCGTTGCCATCTCGCTTGAGTCCATAAAATCAAGTGCAGCAGAAAAGCCAATCACACCAGCGATATTTGGCGTACCAGCTTCAAAACGAGCGTTACCGTGGCGAAAGCTTGTTTCATTAAAACTAACGCGTTCTATCATTTCGCCGCCTGTTTGGTAAGTTGACAGTAAAGATAGGCTATGTGGTTTAGCGATTAATGCACCAACGCCGGTTGGTCCAAACATTTTGTGTGCAGAAAGCACATAAAAATCACAATTAAGTTCACTGATATTTGGCTTTAAATGTTGCATCGCTTGTGCACCATCAACCAAAGTGATGGCGTTGATGGTATGTGCGGCGTCAAGTAAGGTTTGTATTGGTAAAATATTACCTAAAGTATTTGATGCGTGACTAATCGCCATCAGTTTCGGTTTTAGCGTATTAATCATGGTTAAACTAACATCTAAATTTAGTACACCATTTGCATCGACAGGCAGAATGTGAAGCGTTGCACCTGTGCGTTTACACAGCGTTTGCCAAGGCACAATATTGGCATGGTGTTCAAGCGCTGAGATAATAATAACGTCACCTTGCTCGATATGCGCATCAATCGAGCTGGCAACCAGGTTAATCGCTTCGGTAGCGCCTTTTGTCCAAACAATTTGTTCCGCTGTCACCTGGCAATAGTGTGCTAATTTTGTGCGTGTTTGTTCGTATAAGGCGGTGGTGTTTGATGCAAATTCACTGACACCACGATGTACATTGGCATTGTGGCACGTATAAAACTCGGTAATTGCATCAATCACGTTCTGAGGTTTTTGCGTGGTTGCACCATTATCTAAATAAACAGACTCAGTGTGTTTAAAAAATGGAAAATGAGAACGAATTTTTTGATTATCTAACATAGTGCCACCTGAGAATGCGAGCGGCGATTTTAATGAAATACACTAATTTTCGCAATTATTGACGGGGTTTAGACATTAAAAAAGCCGCAAATAGCGGCTTTTTTAAACTCAAAGAGGATTAACGAGACGTTACGTCTTTATAATCACGCTTTGTTTCACCAGTGTATAACTGACGAGGACGACCGATCTTCTGACCAGGTTGAGATAGCATCTCATCCCAGTGTGAGATCCAACCAACGGTACGTGACATTGCAAAAATTACAGTGAACATGCTTGTTGGAATACCAATCGCTTTAAGAATGATACCTGAGTAGAAATCTACGTTAGGGTAAAGTTTCTTCTCGATGAAGTATGGGTCTTCTAGTGCGATTTGCTCTAAACGCATTGCTACGTCTAGTAGTGGATCTTCAATGTTTAATTCTTTAAGTACTTCGTGGCACGTTTCACGCATTACTGTTGCACGTGGGTCGAAGTTCTTGTAAACACGGTGACCAAAGCCCATTAGACGGAACGGGTCGTTCTTATCTTTCGCTTTTGCAACGTACTCATCGATACGGTCTACTGAACCGATTTCTTCTAACATTGTTAGACATGCTTCATTAGCACCACCGTGCGCAGGGCCCCAAAGTGATGCAATACCAGCTGAGATACATGCATACGGGTTAGCGCCTGATGAACCAGCTAAACGTACAGTCGATGTAGACGCGTTTTGTTCGTGATCTGCGTGAAGCATGAAGATGCGGTCCATTGCTTTTGCAAGAACAGGGCTTACTTCATATTTTTCAGCGGGTACAGAGAACATCATGTGTAAGAAGTTTTCTGCATAGCTTAAATCGTTGCGTGGGTATACGAACGGTTGACCGATGTTGTACTTGTAACACATCGCCGCAATTGTTGGTAACTTAGCAATTAGACGAACAGCGCTACGGTGACGTTGTGCTGGATCTGTGATGTCTAAATCTTTGTGGTAGAAAGAAGAAAGTGCACCAACAACACCACATAGCATTGCCATTGGGTGTGAATCTACACGGAAACCTTGGAAGAAAGCACCAATTTTTTCGTGAAGCATAGTGTTAGTTGTGATTTCGTTTTCAAAACCAGCTAACTGCTCGGCATTTGGTAACTCACCATTTAATAGTAAGTAACATAGTTCGATATAGTTTGATTGTTCAGCTAAATCGTCGATTGCGTAGCCGCGGTGTAGTAAAACACCTTTAGCACCATCAATGTACGTGATAGCTGATTCACATGAACCAGTAGACATGAAACCCGGGTCGAACGTGAAGTAACCATGGCTGCCTAGGGTGCGAACGTCGATAACGTCCTGACCAGCTGTGCCAGAGTAAATAGGAAGTTCGATAGGATCTAGCCCATCAATATGGACCGTGGCTTTTTTGTCTGCCATCTAATTATCTCCTTTAAATATAACAAACCAGTTTGTTATTTTTGATACGGATGTTAAGCAAATTCTATCTATTCTAACTTATAAATAGGGAAGAAAGTCAATTTAAATGCATCAATTGATGATAACTATTCTTCAAACGGATAAATATTATACCAATGGCTACTTCGCAAGCACCTCTTATTAAACAAGAATTGTAATAGGCCATATGGTCTTATATACTGTGGTAGGCATTCTAAAAGGTGAATGCCTTTCGTCTGGAGCGAATGCTGTTTTTTCATACCGCGACTCGTCATCGCTGTGTGGCAAATTTCGCTTTGATGGTTCCATCAATATTTTGGTGGGTTATAACAACAATAGTTGGACTCCTTAGAGTCAATGGGCAAGTAACAGTGAAAAAGCAAAGACCTGTAAATCTAGATTTATCTACTATCTCGATGCCAGCAACTGCTAAAGCTTCAATTCTGCACCGTATCTCAGGTGTGGCGTTGTTCTTCGCTTTATCTTTTGTAATTTGGGCATGGTCTGAATCACTTTCTTCTCCTCAAGGTTTTGAATTCGTCAAGAGCCTGTTTACCGGGTTCATTGCCAAATTCATTGCATGGGGTGCGGTAATCGCGCTTCTGTATCACTTAATTGCAGGTGTACGTCACCTTCTAATGGATACAGGTCGTTTCGAAGAATTAGGTTCAGGTAACGCAAGTGCTAAGTTTGTAATGGCACTATGGGTTGTATTAGCCGTGTTAGCAGGAGTATGGATATGGTAGTTAATCAAGCATCTCTAAAACGCGACGGTGTACAAGATTTTGTATCATTACGTGCAACAGCACTTGTATTAGCGTCATATGCTCTGTTTATCTTAGGGTATTTTCTTACTACTCCAACTGTAACGTTTGAAGCGTGGCAGGGATTATTTTCTAACTTAGCAGTAAAAGTGTATACCTTAGCTGCGCTAGTTTGCATGATGGTTCATACCCGTATTGGTTTGTGGCAAGTTCTAACTGACTATGTTAAGAACGCTAAATTGCGCGCAATCCTAGGCTTTTTCCTAAACCTGATGGCTTTTGCATATGTAGCTGTTGGTTTCTTTGTTCTTTGGAGTGTGTAAGTGGCTATTTCAACAAGAGAATTTGACGCTGTAGTAATTGGTGCCGGTGGTGCGGGTATGCGTGCTGCATTGGCTATCAGTGAATCAGGTAAAACTTGTGCACTTATTTCTAAAGTATTCCCAACTCGTTCTCATACGGTGTCTGCACAAGGTGGTATCACAGTTGCTTTAGGTAATTCCCACGAAGATAACTGGGAATGGCACATGTACGATACGGTAAAAGGTTCTGATTACATCGGTGACCAAGACGCGATTGAATACATGACCAAAACAGGTCCTGAAGCAATTACAGAATTAGAAAACATGGGTCTACCGTTTTCACGTTTTGAAAATGGCCGTGTTTACCAACGTCCTTTCGGTGGTCAATCGAAAAACTTTGGTGGTGAACAAGCTGCACGTACCGCAGCAGCAGCTGACCGTACTGGTCACGCGCTTCTTCACTGTCTATACCAACAAAACGTTAAAAATAAAACAAATGTGTTCTCTGAATGGTACGCATTAGACCTTGTTAAAAACGACAAGGGTGACGTTGTTGGTTGTACTGCTATCGATATCGAAAGCGGCGAAGTAGTTTACTTCAAATCTAAAGCGGTTGTTTTAGCAACTGGTGGTGCAGGTCGTATCTTCGCATCAACAACAAACGCGCACATTAACACGGGTGACGGTGTTGGTATGGCAACACGTGCTGGCATTTCAATGCAAGACATGGAAATGTGGCAGTTCCACCCAACGGGTATTGCAGGTGCAGGTACACTCGTTACTGAAGGTTGTCGTGGTGAAGGTGGTTACCTTCTAAATAAAGACGGCGAACGCTTCATGGAACGTTACGCGCCAAACGCAAAAGACTTAGCGGGTCGTGACGTTGTTGCTCGTGCAATGATGACAGAAATCCGTGAAGGACGCGGTTGTGAAGGCCCTTGGGGTACGCATATCAAACTTAAGTTAGACCATTTAGGTGCTGAGATGCTAAACCTACGTCTTCCAGGTGTTTGTGATCTTTCTAAGACATTCGCACACGTAGATCCTGCAAAAGAACCAATCCCAGTAATTCCAACATGTCACTACATGATGGGTGGTGTACCAACTAACGTTAATGGTCAAGTTATTAATGTAGATGGTGCTGGCAACGAGAAATTAGTTGAAGGTTTATTCGCAGTAGGTGAAATTGCATGTGTATCTGTACACGGTGCAAACCGCTTAGGTGGTAATTCACTACTTGACCTTGTTGTATTCGGTCGTGCAGCGGGTAACTTCTTAGGTACTTACCTGAAAGATGCAGAAATTTCGAAAGAAGCATCAGAATCTGATCTAGAAGCAGCGATGGCTCGTTTCAATCGTTGGGAAACTTCTAAACCAGGCCAAGGTGAAGACCCAGTACAGATCAAAAAAGACCTACAAAAATGCATGCAGCTTAACTTTTCGGTATTCCGTGAAGGTGACTCTATGGCAACAGGTCTTACTGAGCTTAAAGAAATTCGTGAACGTTTACAGCATGCACGTCTTGATGACAAGTCATCTGAGTTCAACACGCAACGCATTGAGTGTTTAGAACTTGATAACTTAATGGAAACTGCGTTCTCAACAGCTGTTGCTGCGAATTTCCGTACAGAAAGCCGTGGTGCACATTCGCGCTTCGATTTCCCAGAGCGTGACGATGAAAACTGGTTATGTCACTCAGTTTATAGCCCAGTGACGGAAGAAATGTCTAAGCGTGAGGTGAACTTCTCACCTAAAACACGTGAAGCCTTCCCACCTAAAGCACGTACTTACTAGGAGCGAAGTCAATGGCACAATTACAATTTTCTGTCTATCGTTACAATCCAGATGTAGACAACGCACCGCG
The DNA here is from genome assembly GCF_021654175.1 of Pseudoalteromonas sp. MMG024. Lineage (NCBI taxonomy): Bacteria > Pseudomonadati > Pseudomonadota > Gammaproteobacteria > Alteromonadales > Pseudoalteromonadaceae > Pseudoalteromonas > Pseudoalteromonas sp. MMG024. The sequence continues at coordinate 25,611 of NZ_JAKFZO010000014.1, read as the reverse complement.
CATGCAAGACTATACCCTTGAGGTAGAAGAAGGTCGCGATATGATGGTATTGGATGCACTTTTACAACTAAAAGAGCAAGATCCAACACTTTCTTTCCGTCGTTCATGCCGTGAAGGTGTATGTGGTTCTGACGGTGTAAATATGAATGGTAAAAACGGTTTAGCGTGTATTACTCCATTATCTGCACTAGGTAAGGGTAAAATCGTTATTCGTCCATTACCAGGCTTACCAGTTGTTCGTGATTTAGTAATTGATATGTCTCAATTCTATTCACAATATGAAAAAGTTAAGCCATTCTTAATCAACGATAAGCCAACAGGCGGTGAAGAGCGTCTTCAATCTATTGAAGAACGTGACAAGCTTGATGGTTTATATGAGTGTATCTTATGTGCATGTTGTTCAACTTCATGCCCATCATTCTGGTGGAATCCTGACAAGTTCATTGGTCCTGCTGGTTTGCTACACGCTTACCGTTTCTTAGCTGATAGCCGCGATACGGCGACAGAAGAACGTTTAGCAGATTTAGACGATGCATTCAGCGTTTTCCGTTGTCACGGTATTATGAACTGTGTCAACGTGTGTCCTAAGGGCCTTAATCCAACTAAGGCAATTGGTCACATTAAGTCTATGTTACTAAACCGTTCGGTATAAAACGGCAGTAACACAAAACACCGCGGCGATAACTTTGTTATCGCCGTTTAACTAAAACTTAGTATTCTGCGCTAGTAAAAAGGGCTTATAAATGCACGAAGGTGTAATGAAGGCATGGCTAGAGTCTTCTCACTTTAACGGTGGTAATGTCGCATACGTAGAAGAACTGTATGAAGCGTACTTAGATGACGCGAGTTCAGTTTCTGACGAATGGCGTGAAGTGTTTGATGCACTACCGAAAGTAGAAGGTGTAGATGTCGATGTAAAACATTCAGACATAAGAGCACAATTTGCCGAGCTTGCGAAAAACAAGCATAAAGAAGTAGTCGTTGCAGCAGGTGGCGCATCTGATGCAAAACAGGTTAGGGTTCTGCAATTAATTAATGCATACCGTTTCCGTGGTCACCAAAATGCGAACCTTGACCCATTAGGTTTGTGGCAGCGTGAAAAAGTACGTGATTTAACACTTGAACACCACGATTTAACGGATTCTGACCTAGATAAAGAATTCAACGTAGGGTCATTTGCTTCAGGCAGTGACACTATGAAACTAAAAGACTTATATGCAGCACTTAAGAAAACCTACTGTGGTTCGATTGGCGCTGAATATATGCATATCACGTCTACAGAAGAAAAGCGTTGGTTACAACAGCGTTTAGAATCTAACTTTGCCCAGCCTCAATTTAGCAACGAAACTAAGTTACGCATCTTAAAAGGTCTTACGGCTGCTGATGGTCTTGAAAAATACCTAGGTGCTAAATTCCCAGGTGCAAAACGTTTCTCACTAGAAGGTGGTGATACGCTAGTACCTATGCTTAAAGAACTTATTCACAGAGCAGGGGAAAGTGGTCAGGAAGAAGCCGTTATTGGTATGGCGCACCGTGGTCGTTTAAACGTTTTAGTTAACGTACTTGGTAAAAATCCACAGGTTCTGTTCGATGAATTCGCTGGTAAATACGGTGAATTAGCAGGTTCTGGTGACGTTAAATACCACATGGGTTACTCATCTGATTTCGCAACTACGGGCGGCAACGTGCACATGGCACTTGCGTTTAACCCGTCGCATTTAGAAATCGTTAATCCAGTGGTTATGGGTTCAGTACGTGCACGTTTAGACCGTTTAGGTTGTACGAATGGCTCAAAAGCACTACCTATCACTATTCACGGTGACTCGGCAATTGCTGGCCAAGGTGTGGTTCAAGAAACATTCAACCTATCACAAACACGTGCATTTAGTGTTGGCGGTTCGATTCGTATCGTTGTAAACAACCAAGTTGGTTTTACAACGTCTAAGCAAGAAGACGTTCGCTCAACTGAATACTGTACTGATATCGCGAAAATGGTGCAGGCACCAATTTTCCACGTAAATTCAGACGATCCAGAAGCAGTCGCTTTCGTAACGCAACTTGCGCTTGATTTCCGTAACAAGTTTAAGCGTGACGTAGTAATTGACTTAGTATGTTACCGTCGTCATGGTCACAACGAAGCGGATGAGCCAAATGCGACTCAGCCGTTAATGTATCAGAAAATCAAAAAGCACCCTGTGCCGCGTCAGATTTACGCTGATGCACTTGTGTCTCAAGGCGTATTAAGTGCTGATGACGCAAAAGCGCTTGCTGATAACTATCGTAACGGTTTAGACAACGGTGTGTGTGTTGTTGATGAAATTCAACCAGACACAAAACACTCATCAGATTGGTCTAAGTTTGTTGGTCACGATTGGGACGTTGCATACGATCCTGCACTGCCGCTTGATAAGCTGAAAGCATTGGGTGAATCAGTTTCTAATTACCCTGAAAACCACAAAGCACAGTCTCGCGTTAAGAAAATTTACGATGATCGTAAAGCGATGGCAGCGGGCGAAAAGCCGTTAGACTGGGGTATGGCTGAGACACTTGCTTACGCATCATTAGTAGACGAAGGTACTGATATTCGTATTACCGGTCAGGATTCTGGTCGTGGTACGTTCTTCCACCGTCATGCAGTAGTACACAACCAAGCAGATGCATCAACCTATTTACCGCTACAAAATATTCGCCCTGAACAAGGTGCGTTTGAAGTATACGATTCGGTATTATCTGAAGAAGCGGTACTTGCATTTGAATACGGTTATGCAACTGCAGAACCAACATCGCTTGTCTGTTGGGAAGCGCAGTTCGGTGACTTTGCCAACGGTGCACAGGTTGTATTTGATCAATTCTTAAGTTCTGGTGAGCAAAAATGGGGCCGTTTATGTGGCTTAACTATATTGCTACCGCATGGTTATGAAGGCCAAGGTCCAGAGCACAGCTCTGCACGTTTAGAGCGCTTTTTACAGCTATGTGCTGACCACAATATGCAAGTATGTGTGCCGTCAACGCCAGCTCAAGTTTACGCAATGATCCGTCGTCAATCAGTACGCCCTCTGCGTCGTCCATTGATTGTTATGACACCAAAATCATTGCTGCGTCACCCACTTGCTGTTTCAAGCCTTGAAGAGCTATCAACGGGTGTATTCAACAATATGATTGATGAAATCGATGATATTGATGCAAGTAAAGTTGAGCGTGTTGTGTTCTGTAGCGGTAAGGTATACTACGAGCTACTGCAACAGCGTCGTGAACAAGAGCTAAACAATGTTGCTATTGTACGTGTTGAGCAATTGTACCCATTCCCACATGCGGAAATGGAAACAATTATGCAGCGTTACCAACATGTTAAAGATTTCGTATGGTGTCAAGAAGAGCCACAAAACCAAGGTGCTTGGTATTGCTCGCAACACCATTTCTGGGAAGCAATTCCACAAGGTGCTAACTTAAGCTATGCAGGCCGTAAGGCATCAGCATCGCCAGCATGTGGTTATATGTCTACCCATACTAAAGAACAAACTGCGTTGATCGCCGACGCTCTAACAATTAAAAAATAAGGAATAAGAGATGACAACCGAAATTAAGGTTCCTGTTCTTCCTGAATCTGTTGCTGATGCAACAGTTGCAACTTGGCACGTGAACGTTGGTGATACAGTTAGCCGCGATCAAAACCTTGTTGATATTGAAACAGATAAAGTAGTGTTAGAAGTAGTTGCTCCAGAAGATGGTGTAATTACGGAAATTTCTCAAACGGAAAGTGCAACGGTACTTGGTGAACAAGTGATTGCACTATTAGGTGCGGCAGACGCAGCAGCTGCGCCAGCAGAAACAACAGCAGCGCCAGCAGCGGCGCCAGCAGCAGAAGGTAAAGAAGTGGATATTAAAGTTCCTGTACTTCCAGAATCAGTAGCAGACGCTACGATTGCAACATGGCATGTTCAACCAGGTGAAGCGGTAAGCCGTGACCAAAACCTAGTAGACATCGAAACTGACAAAGTTGTTCTTGAAGTTGTTGCGCCTGAAGATGGTGTAATGGGTGATCACATTCACGCAGAAGGTGACACAGTACTTGGCGAACAAATCATTGGTAAATTAGTTGCAGGAGCAGCTCCTGCGGCGGCAGCGCCAGCAGCAACAGCTGAAGCGCCAGCAGCATCTGACGAAAACTCAGACGTGTTAACGCCTTCTGTTCGTCGTCTAATTGCAGAAAAAGGCCTTGATGCTTCACAAATCAAAGGTTCAGGCAAAGGCGGTCGTATCACAAAAGAAGACGTAGACGCATTCTTAAAAGCACCAGCAGCTAAACCTGCTTCAGCTCCTGCGGCGGCAGCGCCTGCAGTTGCACTTGGTGAGCGTACGCAAAAACGTGTTCCTATGACACGTCTTCGTAAGACAATTGCTAATCGTCTTCTAGAGGCTAAGAATTCAACTGCAATGCTTACAACGTTTAACGAAGTAAACATGAAACCAATCATGGATCTTCGTAAGCAATACAAAGATGTATTTGAAGAGCGTCACGGCATCCGTTTAGGTTTTATGTCTTTCTACGTTAAAGCAGTTACTGAAGCACTTAAGCGCTTCCCTGAAGTAAACGCGTCTATCGACGGTGATGACATTGTTTATCACAACTATTTCGATATCAGCATTGCAGTTTCTACCCCTCGCGGTCTAGTAACACCAGTACTTCGTGACTGTGACAAGCTATCAGTTGCTGAGATTGAAAAAGGTATCCGTGAACTAGCACTTAAAGGTCGTGACGGTAAACTTACTGTTGATGACATGACAGGTGGTAACTTCACTATCACAAACGGTGGTGTATTTGGTTCACTACTTTCTACACCAATCATCAACTTACCGCAATCATCTATTCTTGGTATGCACAAAATCCAAGATCGTCCAATGGCGGTAAATGGTAAAGTTGAAATTTTACCTATGATGTACCTAGCACTATCGTATGACCACCGTCAAATCGATGGTAAAGAATCAGTTGGTTTCTTGGTTACAATTAAGGAACTACTAGAAGATCCAACGCGTTTATTATTAGACGTATAATAGATCTGGATTAAAAAATAAGCTGTGGAGTGATTCGCAGCTTTTTTTTTGCGCCTTTGGTCGTACTGGGGTTTTCATACCTGATTGGTGCGACTATACTAGGTGCGCAATTTGGGATGGTTGAACAACGGTTCAACCCTTTACGTAATACAATTGGAAAAGCATCATGAATTTGCATGAGTATCAGGCAAAGAAATTATTTGCCGACTATGGTTTACCAGTTTCTGAGGGTTATGCATGTGACACTCCTCAGGAAGCTGCAGAAGCTGCTGATAAAATTGGCGGTGACAAGTGGGTTGTTAAATGTCAGGTTCACGCAGGTGGACGTGGTAAAGCGGGCGGTGTAAAGCTTGCTGACAGCAAAGAAGAAATCAAAGAATTTGCACAAAACTGGTTAGGTAAAAACTTAGTTACTTACCAAACTGACGAAAATGGTCAGCCAGTAGCTAAAATCCTTGTTGAAAGCTGCACAGATATCGCTAACGAATTATACCTTGGCGCTGTAGTAGACCGTGCTTCTCGTAAAGTTGTTTTCATGGCATCTACTGAAGGTGGCGTTGAAATCGAACAAGTTGCTGAAGAAACACCAGAACTAATTCATAAAGCTGAGATCGATCCACTAGTAGGTCCTCAAGCTTACCAGGCACGTGAACTAGGCTTCAAACTAGGTTTAAACCCTACGCAAATGAAGCAGTTTGTTAAGATCTTCATGGGTCTTGCTAACATGTTCAATGACCACGATTTCGCACTATTAGAAATCAACCCATTAGTAATCACTGATGAAGGTAACCTTCACTGCTTAGACGGTAAAATCGGTGTAGATGGTAACGCTTTATACCGTCAGCCTAAAATCCGCGAAATGCACGATCCGTCACAAGAAGACGAGCGTGAAGCACACGCAGCTCAGTGGGAACTGAACTACGTAGCACTAGACGGTAACGTTGGTTGTATGGTTAACGGTGCAGGCCTTGCAATGGGTACGATGGACATCGTAAACCTACACGGTGGCAAGCCAGCTAACTTCCTAGACGTAGGTGGCGGCGCGACTAAAGAACGTGTAGCTGAAGCATTCAAGATCATCTTATCTGATGACAATGTTAAAGCAGTACTAGTTAACATCTTCGGTGGTATTGTACGTTGTGACATGATCGCAGAAGGTATCATTGGTGCAGTTAAAGAAGTTGGTGTAAATGTACCTGTAGTTGTACGTTTAGAAGGTACTAACGCTGATCTTGGTCGTGACGTTCTTGCTAACTCTGGTCTAGACATCATCGCAGCTGAGTCACTAACTGACGCTGCTGAGAAAGTTGTTGCTGCTGCGGAGGGCAAATAATGTCTGTATTAATTAACAAAGATACTAAAGTAATCTGTCAGGGTTTCACTGGCGGCCAAGGTACTTTCCACTCAGAGCAAGCGCTTGAGTACGGTACACAAATGGTTGGTGGTGTTTCTCCAGGTAAAGGTGGTCAAACTCACCTAGGTCTTCCTGTATTTAACACAGTACGTGACGCAGTAGAAGCAACAGGTGCAACTGCATCTGTAATCTACGTACCAGCTCCTTTCTGTAAAGATGCAATCCTTGAAGCTATCGATGCTGGCATCGAGCTAATCGTTTGTATCACTGAAGGTATTCCAACGTTAGACATGGTTGACGTTAAAGTTAAACTTGACGAAACTGGCGTTCGCATGATTGGTCCAAACTGCCCAGGTGTTATCACTCCGGGTGAAACTAAAATTGGTATCATGCCTGGTCATATCCACAAACCAGGTAAAGTAGGTATCGTATCACGTTCTGGTACACTTACTTACGAAGCTGTTAAACAAACAACTGATGCTGGTTTCGGTCAATCAACATGTGTTGGTATCGGCGGTGATCCAATCCCAGGTACTAACTTCATCGACGTTCTTGAAATGTTCGAAAAAGATCCACAAACTGAAGCGATCGTAATGATCGGTGAGATCGGTGGTACAGCTGAAGAAGAAGCTGCTGAATACATTAAAGCTAATGTAACTAAGCCGGTAGTTTCTTACATCGCTGGTGTTACTGCTCCTCCAGGTAAGCGTATGGGTCACGCTGGTGCGATTATCGCTGGCGGTAAAGGTACAGCTGACGAGAAATTCGCAGCGCTAGAAGCAGCAGGCGTTAAGACTGTTCGTTCACTAGCTGATATTGGTAAAGCACTAGCAGAAAAAACTGGCTGGTAATTTATCTATCGCTAAAAAAGGCTGCATCTGCAGCCTTTTTTATTGGATAATTTTCTTAGTTCTTTTAAAAAGTGACTAATTGATATTCTTCGACACCGTGTTTTTGCATTATTTTTTTATAAGAGCCTGACTTAAAGGCATTTCCAATCGCTTTATTCACAATGGAAAGGATTACAACTCTTTTTGGGTTGTTTTTGCCTACCGCAATATGCGCCGTATAAGTTTCTATCTTCTCTTCGTTAAACACTATTCGTTTATTTAATGTGTGTAATTCATTATGTAATAAGTAGTCGCCATAACTACGTGACATGACAAATCCTTGTAATTTTTGATTACTCAATAACAGCAAGCCTTCTTGTGCTGTAGTAACTTTAATTTGTTTATTTTGGTCGAGAAAAGTTAATTGACTATAGTTACTTAGTAGTCGCACTGAGCCAAAGGGGGCAAGTGGATCAGAGCGATGATTTTGAAATATGCCAAACTGATCTTGGCCAATAGCAATGCTTAATAAAGCCCAACTTTCTCTACCTTTGAAATTTGCTGCCAAAAATAATCCGTCACTTTTTCCTTTTTTTACTGATTCTTTGGCTCTTGCCCAAGGGGAAACATTGGTTTTAACTTCATAACCCATATTATTAAGTTCAACATTTAGTATTTTCCAAGACGCTGCGTAAAAAGGGTAATCTTTTATCATTTTTAGATGGTCATGACCAACCGCAAAGGTAATAGAATTTGAAGCTTTGACTGAACAGCTCACAATAAACAACAATGCAAATAATATTTTCACAAATTAAACAACTTTTATGATATCTAATTCTTAATGTAGCGTTATTTTTTTAACCTTGCAAAGTGATTGGAGCTAGTCGCTGAGCCTTTTATTTGTAATAATTAGACCGTTAAATTATTTAATGAATATAGGAAAATTTCGCAATGGCGGAAGCAGAAAATCGAGCAACAAACTTTATCACTAATTTAATTGATAAAGATTTAGCATCAGGAAAACATGCAGCAACACATACACGTTTTCCACCAGAGCCGAATGGTTTTTTACATATTGGTCACGCCAAGTCTATCTGCCTAAACTTTGGTATTGCACAAGACTACAACGGCCTATGTAACTTACGTTTTGATGATACAAACCCAGAAAAAGAAGACATCGATTACGTAAACTCAATTCAACAAGATGTTAAATGGCTTGGTTTTAACTGGGATGGCGATATTTGTTATTCGTCAAACTACTTTGACGAGCTATACGGCTACGCGGTAGAGCTAATTGAAAAAGGCCTAGCGTACGTATGTTTCTTATCACCAGATGAAGCACGTGAATACCGCGGTACGTTAACAGAAGCAGGTAAAAACAGCCCTTACCGTGATACCAGTGTTGAAGAAAACTTAGCGCTTTTCGAAAAAATGAAAAATGGTGAGTTTAAAGAAGGCGAATGTGTTCTACGTGCGAAAATTGATATGGCGAGCTCATTTATGGTGCTACGCGATCCAATTATTTATCGTATTCGTTTTGCACATCACCACCAAACAGGTGATAAGTGGTGCATCTACCCAATGTACGATTTCACACACTGTATTTCAGATGCGCTAGAAGGTATTACGCACTCGCTTTGTACTCTTGAGTTCCAAGATAACCGACGTCTATACGATTGGGTGTTAGATAACATTTCACTTGAATGTCATCCACAACAAATTGAGTTTTCTCGTTTAAATCTTGAATACACACTAATGAGTAAGCGTAAGTTAAATGCATTAGTTGAAGAAAAGCACGTAGAAGGTTGGGATGACCCGCGTATGCCAACGATCGCGGGTTTAAAGCGTCGTGGTTATACACCAGCTTCGGTACGTGAATTCTGTAAGCGCATTGGCGTTACAAAGCAAGATAACATGGTAGAAATGGGCATGTTAGAAGCATGTATCCGTGATGACCTAAACGAAAATGCGCCGCGTGCAATGGCAGTACTTGATCCGATTAAAGTAGTAATCGAAAATTTCCCAGAAGATAAAGTGGAAGAACTAAACGTTCAAAATCATCCAAATATCGAAGAAATGGGCACGCGTATCGTTCCTTTCACGCGTGAAGTATTTATTGAGCGTGAAGACTTCCGTCTTGAAGCGAACAAAAAATATAAACGTTTAGTGCTGGGTAAAGAAGTACGTTTACGTGGTGCTTATGTCATTAAAGCGGAACGTGTTGACCAAGACGATGCAGGTAACATTACTACTATTTACTGTACTTACGACAATGAAACACTGGGTAAAAATCCAAGTGATGGCCGTAAAGTAAAAGGCGTTATTCACTGGGTAAGTGCAAGCCACGGTGTTCCTGCCGAAGTACGTTTATACGACCGTTTATTTACTGTGCCTAACCCGGCAGCAGAAGAAGACTTTACAACTGTATTGAACCCAGAGTCTTTAGTAAGTTTAACCTCTGCGGTTGTTGAGCCAGCACTTGCCGATGTAGAAGCTGAAGTAGGTTACCAGTTTGAACGTACAGGCTATTTCTGTCGAGATAGTAAAGCAGAAGGGTTAGTATTTAACCGTACTGTTGGCTTACGTGATTCTTGGGCGAAAGAAGAAAACAAAGCCTAATTTCAAAAAAGGATAGGGGCTATGCCTATCCTTTTTAAAAGACACAAAAAAAGCGCTGTGATAACACAGCGCTTTTTTATTATCTTACAATTATGATTTAACTAGGTTAATAATTGCTTCAATCGCGTTATCTAGGTCAATAAGTTCTTTTTCACCTGTAATACGATTTTTATATTCGATTTGATTGTTGTCTAGATTACGCTCACCGATCACTAACGTATGCGGTACGCCAACTAGTTCCATATCGTTAAACATTACGCCTGGGCGCTCTTTACGATCATCAAATAATACATCAATACCAGCAGCTTGAAGATCTGCGTATAACTTGTCAGCAATTTCTGGAATACGATGCGACTTGTGCATATTCATTGGTACAATTGCCAGCTCAAACGGAGCAAGGGCAGTCGGCCATTTAATACCGTATTGGTCGTGGTTTTGTTCAATTGCAGCAGCAACTATGCGCGACACACCGATACCATAACAACCCATAGTCATAATTTGGTTTTTACCGCTTTCAGCAAGTACGCCTGCTTTCATTGCCTCAGAGTACTTTGTGCCAAGCTGGAAAATATGACCAACTTCAATACCACGTTTGATATTTAATACGCCTTTACCACATGGGCTAGGATCGCCTTCCACAACATTACGAATATCTTCAACTGTGTAGTCCGTAACGTCACGGTCGAAGTTAATGCCACTGTAGTGAACACCATCTTCGTTCGCACCAGCAACAAAATCCGCCATTAAAGCCGCGGAACGGTCAACAATAATTGGCATATTTAGACCAACAGGGCCAAGAGAACCTGGCTTTGCACCCGTTGCTTTAACAATGTCTTCTTCCGTTGCAAACTCAAGTGGTGAATCAACGAGCGTTAGCTTTTCAGCTTTAAGCTCATTCAGTTCATGATCGCCACGGACAACGAGTGCAACTAAACCGCGTTCTTCGTTCTCATTTGGCGCGCCGTAGGCAATTAATGTCTTAACGCCGCGGTGTGGTTTAACACCATGCTGCTGTTTTAGATCTTCAATTGTTTTTGCATTTGGCGTATCGAAACGGTTTAGCTCTTTTGCTGGTGCAGGGCGTTCGATACTTGGTGCTACCGCTTCAGCTTTTTCAATATTCGCTGCATAGTCTGACTCTGAGCTAAATGCGATGGCATCTTCACCAGATTCTGCAAGTACGTGGAATTCATGAGAAACAGAGCCACCGATTGAACCAGTATCTGCAATAACAGGGCGGTAATCTAACCCTAAACGCTCAAAAACATTACAGTATGCTTGGTGCATTCTCTTATACGTTTCATTTAAGCACTCTTCACTTAAATGGAAAGAATAAGCATCTTTCATGGTGAATTCGCGCGCACGCATCACACCAAAGCGTGGGCGAACTTCGTCACGTACTTTAGTCTGGATTTGATAAAGATTTACTGGCAGTTGTTTGTAACTGCTAATTTCCTTACGAACAAATTCAGTAATAACTTCTTCGTGCGTAGGACCTAACGCAAAAGGACGGTTGTGACGGTCATTAATACGCAGTAATTCTGGGCCAAATTGCTCCCAACGACCAGACTCTTGCCAAAGGTCGGCTGGCTGGATAATGGGCATTAACATTTCAATCGCACCGGCTTTGTTCATTTCTTCACGAACAATGTTTTCTACTTTACGTAGCACTTTTAAACCACTTGGTAACCAAGTGTATAAACCCGATGCTAGTTTGCGGATCATTCCCGCGCGTAACATAAGCTGATGGCTGATAATTTCTGCATCAGATGGCGTTTCTTTTAACGTCGCTAAAATATATTGACTAGTACGCATTTGCTTTCCGAAATGTTAAATCTATTTTTATAAGGTAAGGCGCTAAGTTTATCAGTGTATGTAAAAATTCAAAAGCCTTACTATGCTGGCTTTTCGCTATTTTTACTAATTTCTAATACGGTAACGTCGCTTTCAATCACTTGCCATTTAATATTTAAATCAAACAAGCTCATGCCGTATTCTTGTAGCCCGACTTTCGTTTTTTTATAGGCCGGTCGCGGGTCTTGTTTTAATACTTTTTCAATAAAGCTTTGTAGCTCAGGATAAAGTGCCGAGTTATTCTCACAAAACGTAATAGCTTTATCTGCAAACTCAACAACTAATGGCGTTTCTGGGCGCGTATCTGCAAACCCTGCAGTCGCATTTGGTAGGCTGTCGGAATAGGGTAAATAGGGTTTGATATCAAGAATTGGCGTACCATCAAGTAAGTCTATACCTGACAGCTCAAGCCAAAGTTGACCATTTTCATAGTGCACACCTTCGAGCTTAACTGCACTCATACCAATGCCATTTGGTCTAAAGGTGGCGCGGGTTGCAAACACACCTTTTTTATCGTTACCGCCTAAACGAGGTGGGCGAACCAATGGCGACCAGCCTTTATCGGCCGTTTCATGAAAACGAAAAATAAGCCAAACATGGCTAAAGTCTTCAATGCCACGAACAAACTCTTCACGGTTAAACTCACCAACAAATTTACACTTGGCTTTTGCTTCTGGAATAAGGCGAGGCTGGCGAGGTATCGCAAATTTTTGTTTATAGGGAGATTCGATAAAGGCAATTGGACTTACTTGGTAGTCATTCATAACACTAACAAACTTAAATAGGCACTGTAAAAGCGCCTATTTTGCCATAAAACGTGTTGAATAAAATTATTCTTCTTTCATTTCTTGTTCGAACACTTTTTCCGCTTGCAGTGACATGTCTTTCATCTTCTGCGCGTATTTTTGAATACGTTTTTCATTTGCGGTTTTTGCTTCAAAGGCAGGAACCGGTACAGGGTAACCCGCTTGATCCGTAGCAACAAAATTGATGATGCAATTATTCGATTCTACCATCTGCCCAGATTTCGGATCGCCACAGCGAACAGCGATAAATATTTGCATACTGGTTTTACCGGTATTAGCTATTTTGGCTTCAACTTCAACAAGTTGCCCAACAAGAATAGGGCGATGGAATTTTATTGCCGCAACTGATACGGTAACACAGTAATGACCACTCCACAGCGCTGCACAAGCATAACCCGCTTGGTCAATCCACTTCATAACAATACCACCGTGTACTTTACCGCCAAAGTTAACGTCGGTAGGTTCTGCCAAAAATCTAAATGTAACGCTGTCTTTATCCATAATTACTTGATAATCAGTGTGTTGTTTATTGAGTATTAGCGATAACTAAGGTTTTAACAAGTAATAAAAAAGGCATGCTCTCGTGGGAGAGCATGCCTTTGATAAATACAATTGGAAATTACATATTCGGATAATTTGGTCCACCAGCACCTTCAGGTGTGACCCAAGTAATGTTCTGGCTCGGATCTTTAATATCGCAGGTTTTGCAGTGGATGCAGTTTTGCGAATTAATAACGAACGTCGGTTGACCTTCAACTTCGTTAATTTCATACACGCCTGCTGGGCAATAGCGCTGTGCAGGCTCATTGTATTCAGATAAGTTATTACCAAGCGGTATTGTATTATCTGCCAGTTTCAAGTGACATGGCTGATCTTCTTCATGGTTAGTGCTTGATAAAAAAACCGAACTCAGTTTATCAAAACTGAGCGTGCCATCAGGTTTTGCATAGTTAATTTCTGAATGGCGACTAGCTGGTTCAAGGCATGCATGATCAGGTGTGTCATCTTTAAAGTTAAACGGTAAACCGCCATTAAATAAGTTTTGGTCAATGGTGTTATACATACCGCCAAAAAATTTACCTAGCTTATGCATTGCTGGGCCAAAGTTTTTGCTGCTGTTTAATTCTTGATAAAGCCATGAATTCTCAAAACGCGATGCAAAGTCATCGAGCTCTGTATTAGCTTTATTTTCCTGTATCGCAGTGAAGATACTTTCCGCGGCCAGCATGCCTGACTTCATTGCGGTGTGATTACCTTTAATCTTGGCAAAATTAAGAGTACCAGCATTACAGCCAACTAACACACCACCTGGAAACGTCATTTTAGGTAATGAGTTCAAACCACCTTTTGCGATGGCCCGTGCGCCATAAGCTATGCGTTTACCGTGTTTCAGTGTATCTGCAAACACCGGATGGTGTTTCATGCGCTGAAATTCATCAAACGGTGACAGGTGCGGATTGCTGTAGTTTAAATCAATGATTAAACCAACAACCACTTGATTGTCATCGCCATGATACATATAAGAGCCGCCGCCGGTATCTTTATCAAGTGGCCAGCCTGCAACATGTACAACAAGCCCGGGTTTATGGTGTTCGCTCGGAATTTCCCAGATTTCTTTAAACCCTAAACCATAATGTTGTGGTGACTTACCTTCATCTAGTTTAAATGTACTGTTCAGCTCTTTGCCTAAATGGCCGCGGCAACCTTCAGCAAAAATAGTGTATTTAGCGCGAAGTTCCATACCTGGCATAAAGCCATCTTTTTCTTCACCAGATTCGCTTACGCCCATATCACCTGTGATTATGCCTTTTACCGCATCATCTTCAATAATCAGTGAATGTGCACTAAACCCTGGAAAAATTTCTACCCCCAGGTTTTCTGCTTGTTGTGCTAAAAAACGACATACATTACCCATGGAAACGATGTAGTTGTCGTCATTATGGAACGTTTTTGGCGTGGCGAAAGCAGGTAGCTTTTTCGCACTACGTTCATCATTGAACCAATAAATGTCATCTTGACTCACTTTAGTATTAAGTGGGGCGCCAAGTTCTTGCCAATTTGGTAGTAATTCATTAAGTGCACGGGGTTCAAATACCGCGCCTGATAAGATATGAGCTCCGACCTCTGAACCTTTTTCAACAACACAAATCATTAATTCTTGTTCATTTTCTTGTGCTAGTTGTGCCAGTTTTATAGCGCTTGATAAGCCTGCAGGCCCAGCGCCTACAATAACTACATCAAACTCCATGGTTTCACGTTGTACCATGATATTGCCCCTGTTGAATTAAGCTGGTCTTTGTTAACCAAATAACCTGTTATTGGCTTTAGCATATTTTAGGTTGACGTTTACGTCAACAGGAAGTAGCCTTAAAACCAAATAACGGTTAAATAAGTTTACCTAGGTTTACGTACGCGTAAACATTAAAGGAGAGGTTATGAAAATCCTAGTTCCGGTCAAACGAGTGATCGACTATAACGTAAAAGCGCGCGTAAAAGCCGACAATAGTGATGTTGATCTTAATAATGTAAAAATGGCCCTTAACCCATTTTGTGAAATCGCGGTGGAAGAAGCTATCCGCATTAAAGAAGCAGGCAACGCAACCGAAGTTGTCGTTGTATCAATTGGTGATAAGGCTTGCCAAGAACAGCTTCGTACAGCACTTGCACTCGGTGCAGACAAAGCAATCCAAATTGACACCAGCGAACGTTTGGAGTCGCTGCATGTAGCTAAGCTACTTGCCAAAGTTGTAGAGCAAGAAAACCCAGAGTTAGTCATTTTAGGCAAACAAGCGATTGATTCTGATAACAACCAAACAGGTCAGATGCTTGCCGCGTTAACAAACCGTGCACAAGCAACATTTGCCTCAGAAGTTGTAGTTGATGGCGATAAACTTAATGTGACACGTGAAGTTGATGGTGGTTTACAAACAATTTCGGTTAATTTACCAGCGGTTGTGACTACGGATCTTCGCCTGAATGAACCTCGTTATGCAACGCTCCCTAATATTATGAAGGCTAAGCGCAAGCCGCTTGATGTATTAACCGCAGAGGATCTTGGTGTTGATGTTACGCCGCGTATTACAACCTTAAAGGTAGAAGAGCCAAGCAAGCGTGAAGCAGGCGAAATTGTCGCAGACGTTGCAACGCTAGTTGAAAAACTAAAAAATGAAGCGAAGGTGATCTAATGTCAGTACTTATTATTGCAGAGCACGAACATGGCGTGCTTAAAAACGACACAGCTAAAGTAGTTTCAGCCACGCAAAAGCTTGGTAAGTCGATCACGGTTTTAGTTGCAGGTTTTAACGTAGCCGCAGTAGCAGAAGCTGCAAGCAAAATAGACGGTATTTCAAATGTGATTGTCGCCGATAATGCAGCATTAGAGCATCAACTTGCAGAAAATATGGCAGATCTTGTTGTCGATTTATCAGGTGAT
Source organism: Pseudoalteromonas sp. MMG024 (assembly GCF_021654175.1). Lineage (NCBI taxonomy): Bacteria > Pseudomonadati > Pseudomonadota > Gammaproteobacteria > Alteromonadales > Pseudoalteromonadaceae > Pseudoalteromonas > Pseudoalteromonas sp. MMG024. The sequence continues at coordinate 9,663 of NZ_JAKFZO010000014.1, read as the reverse complement.
TATTCACATATTTTCGCAGCTGCAACCACAACAGGCAAAAACTTTATGCCGCGAGTGGCTGCACTGTTAGACAAAGTGCAAATTTCTGACATTATCGAAGTGATTGACGAAAATACATTTAAGCGTCCAATTTATGCTGGTAATGCAATTGCTACGGTACAAAGTAGTGAAGATAAACACATTGTTACGGTACGTTCGAGTGCGTTTGATGTAGCAGGTGAGCAAGCGCCAGTAGCTGTTTCATCGTTTGATGCAGTTAAAGAGAACGCCCTAAGCAGTTTTGTTTCACAACAAGAAACAGAAAGTGAACGCCCAGAACTTACCGCAGCAGATGTGATCATCTCAGGTGGTCGTGGTATGCAAAATGGCGAAAACTTTGCATTGTTAAATGGTATCGCAGACAAACTTAGTGCAGCGATTGGTGCATCGCGTGCTGCTGTTGATGCCGGCTTTGTGCCAAACGACATGCAAGTAGGGCAGACAGGTAAAATTGTTGCGCCGCAGCTTTATATCGCGGTAGGTATTAGCGGTGCAATTCAGCATCTTGCAGGTATGAAAGACTCTAAAGTGATTGTTGCAATCAACAAAGATCCCGACGCGCCAATCTTCCAAGTTGCCGATTATGGTCTAGTTGCTGATTTATTTGATGTACTTCCAGAATTAGAAGCATCTTTGTAACAACACAACCTTATTCCAATTGTAAAAGCCTTGCTTCTTTAGCAAGGCTTTTTTTATGGTTCTTTTTATAAACCTAGGTTGATTCGCCACAAAACACTATACGTGTAAAAAGTTGCGTGAGCAGATTATTGATTATCATGTGCTTTATAAGCCTGTTGATGTAGCAGATTACTAGGGTCTGTTGACCTTTCAAGTTCGTTTTTGCAGCAGTTTGATTGGGTTTTATACAAGGCGGAGGCTGCGTGGCATAGTTATTCTATGTGAGCTAGCCGATAACACAGTAGAAAAGCCAATCAAGCGCTGCCGAACGGTTCTTTTGAGCGCACTTTTCTCATTGTTGCTCGATATTCGCTTAGATTACTAGGCCACACATCGAGCGCCGCGATAAAAGCACGCTCAAACAGAACAAAAATAGAACAGCAAAGATCAACAGACCCTAGGCTAAAATAACAAAAACAAAAAAACCGGCATTTGCCGGTTTTTCATTAAGTGTACTTAATTAAACGATAAGCGTTTAGTAAGTAGCTGAACCTTTTGTACGCGGGAAGGCGATAACGTCACGTACGTTACCCATACCCGTTACGTATGCTACAAGGCGTTCAAAACCTAGGCCGAAACCTGAGTGAGGAACAGTACCGTACTTACGTAAATCGCGATACCAAGAGTAATCTTCTTTGTCTAAGCCCATTTCTTCTAAACGTGCATCAAGTACGTCTAAACGTTCTTCACGTTGTGAGCCGCCAATGATTTCACCGATACCAGGTGCAACAACGTCCATTGCTGCAACTGTTTTGCCGTCTTCGTTTTGACGCATGTAGAAAGCTTTAATGTCTTTCGGGTAGTTTTTAATAACTACTGGTGCATTAAAGTGCTCTTCTGCAAGATAGCGCTCGTGCTCTGATTGTAAATCTACACCCCATTCAACTGGGAATTCGAACTTTTTGCCACAGCCTTTAAGAATTTCAACAGCGTCTGTGTAGTCAACTTGTGCGAAATCTTTTTCAACAAAGTCTTCTAAACGTGAAATAGCGGTTTTCTCAACACGTTGTGCAAAGAATTCCATGTCATCACGGCGCTCTTCAAGTACTGCTTTAAATACGTATTTCAGCATATCTTCTGCAAGCGCTGCAATATCGTTAAGATCTGCAAATGCAACTTCAGGCTCAACCATCCAGAATTCAGCTAAGTGACGAGAGGTATTTGAGTTTTCAGCACGGAATGTTGGGCCAAAAGTGTAGATTTTTGACATTGCTGAACAGTAAGTTTCGCCGTTTAGCTGGCCAGATACTGTTAAGAATGCTTCTTTACCAAAGAAGTCTTCGCTGTAATCTATATCACCTTTATCAGTGCGCGGTAAGTTTTGCATATCGAGAGTTGATACACGGAACATTTCACCCGCACCTTCACAGTCACTAGCTGTGATAATAGGTGTAGAAATCCAAACGTAACCACGCTCGTGGTAAAAACGGTGAATTGCTTGTGATAAGCAGTTACGAACACGCGTTACTGCACCGATAATATTAGTGCGAGGACGTAAATGTGCGTGTTCACGTAAATATTCAATACTGTGACGCTTTGCAGCCATAGGGTACGTATCTGGGTTTTCTACCCAACCTACAACTTCTACCGATTCCGCTTGAATCTCAAACGATTGGCCTTGGCCTTGTGATTCTACGATTGTACCAACAACCGTTACTGAACAGCCTGCAGTAAGCTTGGTCACTTCTTCATAATTATTGAGTGAATTCGGTACCACAGCTTGAATAGGATCGAAACAACTACCGTCATGAACGGCTAAAAAAGAGATTCCTGCTTTTGAATCGCGACGTGTGCGGATCCAACCTTTAATAGTAACGGTTGCACCTACTTCTACACGGCCTTTCAAAAGGTCTGTGATAGCTATATGGCTCATTTTCACTCCAATGATTAAAATGCCTAAATAAATTCTTGTTGTTCTTACTTAGCATGCGCTAAGAAAGTTTGTTATCTTACCTGTGAAAGAAAAATAAAAAAACAGCAAATTTCCCGATAATGTGTAATATGCTTAAAAATAGTGAAATTTCATTGAATAACTGACGCGTATGATAAAAGAAAGGCGCAGCAAATCACCTATGAGGCAAAACGTATTACATGCGTTATCAATTATCGCGTGGTTTTTCTTTTTACTCGCGCTGATTATGTTTCACTACGCAAGGCCAGAGCTTGAATATGGCATTATCCGGTATTTTGGTTTATCGCATCGTGATCATTGGTTGATGACGCCACGTAACTTGCTGATTCTTTTTTTAATCTTAACTGGTATTATATCGAGCATTTCAATCATCATGCGTCAGCGTTATAACCGCCGCAGTGGTGATAGTATCGCGGTTAATCAGATCAGTTTATTAGTTATTTGTATTATTTGTTTATTGGTAATTTTGTTTAGATGAAACAAGTGTTTATTTTAAGGGGTCTGCCAGGCTCAGGGAAAAGTCATTACGCTCAGAGTTTGTGTGATGAAATGGTAAATGGCGATGAAGGGCAATTTGTAATTTGTTCAACCGACGATTTTTTTATCAGCGATGGTCAATATCGTTTTGATAAAGCCAAGCTAAGTGAATATCATAATCTTAATTTAGCGCGTTTTATTCGTGCGTTGAGCCAGGAAATTCCATTGGTGATTTTGGATAACACCAACATTAAAAAGTGGGAATTTATTGCGTATGCTGAAGCAGCGCACGCGCTTGGTTATCAAGTAAAAGAAGTGGTGGTAGGTGAAATTAAAGATAAGGCAATGCAGCATCTTTATTATCAGCGCAACATTCATAAAGTACCGCTAAAAACCATCAACAAAATGGCTTACCTATTTGAATGGTAAGCCATTAGGCCCTAAATCCTACAAAATCGATTTAATTGCATTACACATTTTGATGATTGACGCATCTTGCATGATATAAGGCGGCATCATATAAATCAGTTTGCCAAACGGCCTTAACCACACGCCATGTTCAATTAGTTGTTTTTGCACTTTGGCAACGTCAACCGCTTGCGTCATTTCAACAACACCAATTGCCCCGAGAATACGAACATTTGCCACAGAATCTACATTTTCAAGCGTTTGTAAGTGTGTTTTAAAACAATGTTCAATGCGCGTAATATTACTTTGCCAGTCAGTTTTAAGCAGTAATTCAATGCTTTTATTGGCAACGGCACAGGCAAGGGGGTTTGCCATAAACGTTGGGCCATGCATCATTACACCTGCATCGCCTTCACTAATGCCAATTGCAACTTTATCCGTTGTTAAGGTTGCCGATAGCGTCATATAACCACCGGTCATTGCTTTACCAATACACATAATATCAGGCTCAACATTGGCATGTTCAACGGCAAACATTTTTCCTGTACGACCAAAGCCCGTAGCGATTTCATCACAAATTAGCAGTATGTCGTACTCATCACATAATTCGCGAACCGCTTTTAAGTAGTCGCTGTGATAAAAATTCATACCGCCAGCATTTTGTACAATCGGCTCTAAAATAAAGGCTGCGATATCCGTGTGATGCTTGTCAAAGTATTGTGCTAATACATCGCGCTCTGAACGGTCGAATGCTTCATCAAACTTACTTTTTGGTGCGGGAACAAAATAGTGCTCTGGTAAAAAACCTTTGTATAACGAATGCATGCTGTTAACTGGATCGCATACACTCATCGCTGCAAATGTATCACCGTGATAACCTTTACTTAGCGCCATAAGTTTGTTTTTACGCGTATTACCTTTACTGCGCCAATATTGCATTGCCATTTTAATGGCAACTTCTACAGCAACGGAGCCAGAATCGGCTAAAAAGATACGCGTAAGCGAGTGTGGTGTAATGTCGAGTAGTTTTTTGCCAAGGTCAACGGCAGGTTGGTGGGTTAAACCGCCAAACATCACATGACTCATTTTATCAACTTGTTGCTTTATTGCGTTGTTAAGTTCAACGTTATTGTAGCCATGCAAAACGCTCCACCATGAGGCCATTCCATCAATTAATTTTTCACCCGTTTCCAAATGAATATGCACGCCATCAGCATGTGTAACTGGGTACACCGGCAGGGGATTTATCATTGACGTGTAGGGGTGCCATAAATGATTTTTATCAAAATCCAAATCAATTGTTTCTTTAGTATTCAAATGTAAACCCTTAAAGCTTGCGTTTGGTTGACAATGAGGTGTTGCTGCGTAGACTAGCGAAATTAAGTTCGAGAAACAAATAAAAACGAGAATTCCATGGAACAAGCTCAGGTGCGTAATAACTGGACACTCAGTGAAGTAAAAGCATTATTTAATATGCCGTTTAACGATTTACTGTTTCAAGCTGCCAGTGTTCATCGTCAACACTTTAATCCAAACAAAGTACAAATTTCTACGCTGTTATCTATTAAAACGGGCGCATGTCCTGAAGATTGTAAGTACTGCCCTCAATCAGGCCATTATAAAACGGATTTAGAACGCGAGCGTTTGATGGAAGTTGAGAAAGTAGTCGAACAAGCGCGTATTGCTAAAAATAAGGGTGCTACACGTTTTTGTATGGGGGCTGCTTGGTCTGATCCGAAAGATCGCGATATGCCGTACATTGCAAAAATGGTGAAAGAGGTTAAAGAACTGGGTCTTGAAACCTGTATGACGCTGGGCATGCTTGATAACGACAAAGCTCATGCACTGCGTGATGCGGGACTGGACTATTACAACCATAACTTAGATACCTCACCTGAATATTACCAACAAATCATCACAACACGAACCTACCAAGATAGACTTGATACCCTTGATCACGTGCGTGACGCGGGTATGAAAGTATGCTCGGGTGGCATTGTTGGCATGGGCGAACAAGCGAAGGACCGTTACGGTTTATTAATGCAGCTTGCAAATTTACCAAAGCAACCAGAAAGTGTGCCAATTAACATGCTAGTAAAAGTAAAAGGCACGCCACTTGAAGATGTGGACGATTTAGATCATTTTGAGTTTATTCGTACGATTGCGGTTGCACGCATTATGATGCCAAAAAGTTACGTTCGCTTAAGTGCAGGGCGTACGGCGATGAATGAACAGATGCAGTCAATGTGTTTCTTTGCTGGCGCTAATTCAATTTTTTATGGTGATAAATTACTTACTACGGATAATCCAGAAGCAGACAGCGATATGATGCTAATTAAAAAGCTAGGTATGTCACCTGAAAGTGCTGAAGATTATTCCGATGAGGCATATCAAGCGTCGTTAGAATCAGCAATCGCTGATAAAGAAACATCAGAACTATTTTATCCAGCATAAATGGCGTTTGAATATTTAAGTAAGACGCTTGCCGCTAGGCAGCAAGCGTCTTTATACCGTCAGCGCATTGCCTTTGAACGTGTTGGCCCGCGTTTTTTGCTTAGAAATAATACACAGTATTTAAATTTCGCATCAAACGACTACCTTGGTTTAGGTGAGGAGCCAATTACGGGTTTAGAAAACACCTTAGGTGCAAGTAGTTCATCGTTAGTTACTGGCTATCAAAGCGCGCATATCGCACTTGAAAATCACCTTAAGTCTAAGCTCAATTATCAAGCGTGTTTATTGTTTAATTCAGGCTTTAGCGCTAACGCTAGTGTGCTTAAAAGTTTGATGAATGAAGCCAATAGTGAAATCTTTCAAGATAAACTAAATCATGCCAGCTTAATTGACGGCGGCCTCGCAGCAAACGCGACGAATACTCGCTTTAATCATAACGATTTAAAACATTTAACGCGTCGTTTAGAAAAATCAAAAGCGCAGCATAAGTTGATTGTGAGTGAAGGGGTGTTTTCAATGGATGGTGATAGCGCACCGGTAGCTGAACTTGCGCACATCGCAAAACAACATAATGCTTGGTTAATGATTGATGATGCACATGGTTTTGGTGTAATGGGTAATCATGGTTTAGGCAGCTGTGATGATCTTAAACCACAAATACTAATTATCACTTTTGGCAAAGCTTGCGCAAGCAGCGGCGCAGCTGTGTTATGTAGCCAAAATGTGGCCGACTATTTATTGCAATTTAACCGCGATTATACTTATTCAACAGCAATGTCGCCTTGGCTTGCATCGGCCACGCTTTCGCGATTAAAACGGCTTTACAGTGCCGATGAAAAACGGGCACGCCTTAAAGACAATATTGCGTATTTTAAAACCCTTGCAAGCAATCATAACCTCGCTCTCATGCCGTCAAATAGCGCCATACAACCGCTGGTGCTCGGCGATAGTGAAAGCTGTTTAGCGCTGAGTGAGCATTTAAAATCAAATGGTATTTGGCTTACGGCAATTAGACCACCAACGGTCCCTCATAATACAGCACGGCTAAGAATAACGCTTACCGCTGCACACCAAGCAGCAGATATTGAACAGTTGATAAATCATCTTGTTGAAGGGTTAAAGTTGTTATGATGTTGTCTGCGTTAACCAATAAGCAAGCCACTGCATCTCATTTTTCTAGAGCGGCAGAGCGCTATCAAAGTCATGCCCATGTGCAAAAGCAAGCAGCCGACATACTGTTAAAATCATTGGGTGCAAGGTATAAGGTCGCGCTAGATTTAGGCTGTGGCCCCTTTGTTAATTCGTTTGAACTGAAAAAACGCTGCGATTATCTTGTAAGCATGGATTTAAGTGAAAGCATGTTGCAACAAACTGTTACACCTAGCATCTGCGCTGATATGGATACCTTGCCGTTTCAGGCCGACTGTTTTGACCTGATATTTAGTAATTTTGCAATGCAATGGAGTAGTGATTTAGCGGCACTTTTAACCCACTTTTACCGTGTTTTAAAACCAGGTGGTCGCGCACACTTTAGCATTGTAGCCGATGGCACGTTACAGGAAATTAAACATGCTTTCTCAGTGCTCGACAATGAGCCTCACATAAATCGCTTTGTAACACAAAACGATATCGCCAATGCAGTAGCGCATACGCGGTTTAAATTAATCAGTAGTAGCTTTTGTCATCATAAAATATTTTACGATAGCCCTAAGCTTGCCTTACAATCTATTAAAGAAATTGGTGCAAATCATAAAGTTAATAGTAGCGAGCAGCGCAGTGGATTGATGGGTAAACGTAAATACCGTGCATTGTTAGCTAATTATCCAAAAGAGCAGGGGCAATTTCCGGTAAGTTACCAAGTTGCTTATATAGTGATAGAGAAATGAATCAAGTTTTTATAACTGGCACAGATACAGAAGTAGGTAAAACCTATGTATCGAGCCTTTTAATTAAATATGTTAAACAACATAAACGAGCCGTTACTGGTTTTAAGCCGATTGCCGCAGGGGCTGAGCAGGCGTTTGGTGAGCTCGTCAATGAAGACGCGTTAACACTGCTGGAGTCTGGCAATGTAGCCCTGCCGTACAAATTGATTAATCCGTTTTGCTTCGAACCACCCATTGCGCCACATATTGCAGCAAAAAAAGCCGGTGTAGAGATAAGTAAAACTGCACTATCAGACCATTTAGATGTGTTTAAGCACCACGAGCTTGATCATTTAATAATAGAAGGTGCAGGCGGTTGGGCATTGCCAATTAATGATAGTGACTTATTGTCAGATTGGGTTGCCGAACAAAATTTACCGGTGATTTTAGTCGTTGGTCTAAAATTAGGCTGTTTAAATCATGCATTATTGACTTTAAGTCATATAAAACAAAGCGGCGTGAAATGTGTTGGTTGGATTGCCAATTATGTTGACGATGGCATGTTAGAACAAGACGAAAATCTGCAAACCCTAAAAGCACGTTTAGATTGCCCATTATTGGCCATTGCGCCTAACTGTAAAAACGACAAACCCAAGCTTCAAGTGTATCAAGCTCTTAACACTGCACTTAATTTAGTTAATTGAAACGAGAGCGTGTTGTCGCTTTTTAACTTAGCCCACTAGATCTACAAAGCGACGCCGCGATTAACATAGTTTGGATTTGACCAAAAAGATCAACACGCGCTAAATAACTTTATGTAAATTTCATGGTGTGTTTAGTTTTAAATAATATGTGTGTCATTTTGTAAATTTATCTTGAAACGTAATCAAAAGACACTATATAAAACGGTAGAAAACACATTTTGAGGTAACAATGAAAAGAGTTGTATTGTTTTTAATTACAAACCTAGCGGTGATGCTGGTGTTAGGTATTGTGCTGTCGGTCATTATGTCAGTACTAGGCATAGAACACCGAAGCTTAGGTGGCATTTTATTAATTGCCACGTTGTTTGGTTTTGGTGGCTCGTTTATTTCGCTGTTTATGTCGAAATGGATGGCGAAAAAATCAACCGGTGCCCATGTTATCGAGCAACCGCGTTCTGACGTAGAAAAGTGGTTAGTTGAGCGTGTTGCAGAGCAAGCTAAAAAAGCGAATATTGCAATGCCAGAGGTAGCTATTTACGACAGTCCTGAAATGAATGCGTTTGCAACAGGTCCAAGTAAAAATAATTCACTGGTTGCAGTAAGTACTGGTTTGTTACACAACATGAGTCAAGACGAAGCAGAAGCCGTTCTCGCCCATGAAGTATCACATATTGCCAATGGCGACATGGTTACACTTACGCTTATTCAAGGCGTTGTAAACACGTTTGTAATTGCCATCTCAAAGGTACTTGCAGGTATTGTCGACAACTTCTTAAATAGCGATGAAGAAGAGTCGGGTGGTTCTTGGACATACTTTATCTTTGATATGATCTTCCAAGTATTATTCGGTATTTTAGCAAGCTTTGTAGTGGCGTATTTTAGCCGTCAACGAGAGTTTGCTGCTGACAAAGGCGCTGCAGACCTTGTTGGTGCAACCAAAATGCGTGCGGCACTTGAGCGCCTTAAAGTTAATCATCCGTCACAACTTGAAGGGTCGATGATGGCATTTGGTATTGCATCTGGTAAAGGTTTAATGGACTTAATGAGTTCACACCCTCCGCTTGATGCGCGTATTAATGCATTAAAATAAGCACTGATTTAATACCTACGAAAAAGGCGCCATTAG
>NZ_JAKFZO010000013.1:0-132239 GCF_021654175.1 Pseudoalteromonas sp. MMG024 | reverse complement strand
ACCTTCACGGTGGCTTTTTTATTTAACTTACTTTCTTAATATCAGTTACTTTTGCTTTATTGTTAGGCGGGGTTGGTTTTCCCCCTTTTAAAGCTGCAATAAATTGGTCTTTACGTTTTGCCATTTCGAGGGCCAGCGCTTCATTTTGTTGCTCGCTTAACGGCACATCAACTTCACCAAGCATGGTTTCAAGTGCTTCCGCAATATCCAGCATTTTGTCATATGCGTCTGCCTCTTTTTTTGATGTAAATGTCATGCGTTCGACTCCATCTCTAACTACTTTGTAACATACCTCAACGGCCATATTGCACCTTCTTAACTGTTGTTTTATACAGTACTATAGCAGTAACTAAAAAAAAATAAAGTGTAATTATAATCACACCTTACAGAACCCCGCTGTGGTAAGCAATTTTAGAGACTAAATGCTTGATAGCATTGCACCGCTACCGCAAGTACATTAATCTTACACCATGCAAAGTATTAAGGGGGTCTAATGTCAATTGATCAGATAACAACTTTTCTCGGATGGGCTACCATTGCCAATTGTTTAATTGTTAGTGTTAGCATGGTGATTTTTTTACTTTTCCGCAGCACTATTGTCAGTATTCATAGCCAGCTATTTAACGTAGAGCATAAAGCATTGAATGTAGTTTATATTCAATATTTTGCTTTTTATAAGATCTTAATTGTTTTCTTTAATCTCGTTCCTTACCTAAGTCTTAAGTTAATTATGTGATTTATTCATTTATATGTGAGTAACTTTGTGACTGATAGATTTAAATAGTAGCTAGCATAGTGAAAACGTAACGTATCGTTTGATATTAAGCTACCCACTGTTGCACCTATTGCAAAAATCGAATGAGTTTGAATCGGGCCCGAACATAAAGGTTCAGACCCAAAGTAGCATTTATTACTTTTTGATGCCTTCAATGTGAAGGTCGAAATCGATTTGGCCAAAATCCATTTTATAGCCGAAGTCTTTCATTTGAATCGCTGTCGTACCTGCAAAACCAGCGCGGTAACCGCCCCAAGGATCTTTACCTTCACCGATTTTCTCTACATCGATAGTAATTTCTTTCTCAATACCTTGTAGCGTTAAAAGACCGGTAATAGCAAGTTTACCATCACCTAAATCTTTTACTTTTGTGCTGTTAAATGTTGCTGTAGAGAATTTTTTAACATCTAAAAAGTCGCTATCGCGTAAATGCTTGTCGCGCTCTGCATGGTTTGAGTCAACGCTGGTGGTATCAATACTAACTGAAATTTTACTTGCTTCAGGTTTTTTCTCATCGTAGCTGAACTCACCTGAGAAGGTATTAAAACGGCCTGTTAACCAACTGTAGCCTAAGTGCTTCACTTTAAAATTAATTGATGCGTGAGCGCCTTTGGTGTCAATCACATAATCTGCAGCGATTGCTGGCATTGTTAAGCTTGCCATCGTAAGTGCTGTTGCTAAAAGTGTTTTTTTCATAATTGTTTCCTTTAAATTTATACAACCTGAGCTTTGACTAGCCAAATCTGAGGTTACTTAATCATTCGGCGTAACGTGTCATCTTTATCAATAAAGTGATGCTTTAACGCCGCTAATATATGAATGCCGACAATCGCCATTAAGCTATAAGCGGCATATTGATGAATACTGCCTGCAATATCTTCTTGATTTGCAATTAACTCGCCTAAACTTGCTACTTCGAACCAGTCAAAAACAGCAATTGCGCGACCATCAGCGGTTGAGATCAAATAACCACTGGTTAAAATTATCAATAAAATCCCATACAAGGCTAAATGGCCTAGCTTTGTCGCAACGCGAGTTTTAGATGAATGGGTAGAGATGGGCTTAGGTGATACCGTAATCACTTTCCAACCAATGCGCACTAGTGTAAATGCCAGCAATAAAATGCCAATACTTTTGTGCCAATGAGGCGCTGTGCGATACCATTCACTGTAATAATTCAAATCAACCATCCAAAATCCAACCCCGAATAATGCAAAAATAACAAGTGCACTAAGCCAGTGAAGTAGCTTACTAATAGTACCGAATTTAGTGTTGGAATCGAGAAGCATAATCATTTCCTTAAATAGATTGAAACACTTTAATTGAGCTTCATTTGAATGTGAATAGCTCAAAAGTGAATTCATTATTCACTTTTGACTATCAATAGGGGTGTTTAAGTTGAAAGGGTATTAGAAAAGCGATGAGTAAAGTGCAATCACTTCGTCTTTGCGAAAGCATTGATTGTGATGATCATTAACCATGCCGCATGCCTGCATATGAGCATACACAGTGGTCGGCCCTAAAAACTTGAAGCCACGCTTTTTAAGGTCTTTCGCAAAGGTATGCGATTCGGCAGTGGTGGCTTGGTAATCAGCTTTACTGTTGATGTTATTGACAATAGGTTTATTGTTTACAAATTGCCATTGATAGTTAGCAAAGCTACCAAACTCTTTTTGTATTGCTAAAAAGCACTGTGCATTGTTAATTGCGGCATTAATTTTTAAGCGGTTGCGAATAATGCCTTTATCTTCCATTAAGGCAAGCGCTTTTGCTTCATCAAATTGGGCAACCACAGTTGGGTCAAAGTTGGCGAACGCGTTGCGGTAGTTATCGCGTTTTTTTAATACTGTGTACCAACTCAGTCCAGCTTGCGCTGATTCTAGTGTGAGGAATTCAAACAGTGCAGTATCATCAAACAAAGGCACGCCCCATTGGGTATCGTGATAGGCTACATAATCAGCTTTAGTGGTATCTAACCACTCGCATCTAAAACACATAAAAATCCCTTAGACAAATAATTGACGTTTTAAAATTGCTCTTAACATACTGTATTTGTTGAAAATAAACATTGGCACGTTTTGTGTATCTACACCGATTAGTTAGAGTAAATTATTTGGTGTAACTATGGCGTTAGCTCAAATCATACCTCAACAATTTCAAGAGGTATATAACCCGTGTTTGATGCAGGAAAAGTACGTGGGTGAACTTAGTGAATTAAGAAAACAGGCAAGTTGGCTTAGTCATTTGGTTGATACCATGCCTGCGGGCGTCATCGTGCTTGATGGTAACGGCATGGTTGCAAAGGCCAATCAAATCGCAATTGATTTACTCGGTGAGCCGTTAGAAGGCGAGCGTTGGTTTACCATTATTCAGCGTTCTTTTGCGCCCAATGGTAGTGATGGTCACGAGGTAACGCTTCGTGATGGTCGTTTAGTGAAACTGGATATTTCACCGCTCACACCTGAACCAGGCCAGTTGATTTTAATGACCGATCTTACGCAAACACGCCAATTACAGTCACGTATCGCACACATGCAGCGTTTGAGTGCGCTTGGCAAAATGGTTGCATCATTAGCGCACCAAGTAAGAACCCCGTTATCAGCGGCGATGCTATATGCCGCTAACCTGTCGTCAGAGAAATTAAACCCGACGGCGCGTAGCAACTTTCATGAAAAGTTGATGTCGCGTTTGCAAGATTTAGAAAGCCAAGTAAACGATATGCTGTTATTTGCCAAAAGTGGTGAGCAACAAGTACTTGCACCTGTGTCTATGCAAGCTTTGCTAACGGATGTGACGCATGCTTCAGAAGCAATGATTATGCGCCAGCAATGCATTCTCGACCTTAAATTGCCTGAGCCTGATATTGAAATTATCGCTAATAAAGTTGCACTGAGCAGTGCAATTAGCAATTTAGTGCATAATGCGGTGCAAGCCTGTGGCCAAGGTGGAAAAATTGAGTTAAGTGCAACGCGGTCTAAAAAATTCGCAGATCACGTCAAAATTTCGGTGAAAGATAACGGCACGGGGTTAAGTGAAACGGCTATCCAACAGATCTTTGAGCCGTTCTTCACCACTAAATCTCACGGTACCGGGTTAGGTCTTGCCGTGGTTCAATCGGTTGCTAACAGCCATCAAGGGTTTGTAAAAGCAGGCAATAGTGAGCTTGGTGGGGCTGAGTTTAACTTGTACCTACCGATTATCTCTAAAACAGCGTGTTAGGAGTGATTATGAACGATGCAAAAGTATTAGTCGTAGAAGATGATTCTGGTTTACGAGAAGCGTTAGTCGATACCCTAGCATTGGCTGATATTAATTGTGTTGAAGCCGACAGTGCCGAACAAGCGATTATTAAGCTTAAAGAAGGCGGTATTTCAATGGTGGTCAGTGACGTGCAAATGGGCACTATGTCAGGTATCGATTTACTTAAAAGTATTAAGCTTAACTACCCTGATTTACCTGTGTTAATGATGACAGCTTACGCGACCATTGATGATGCGGTTGAAGCGATGCGCTTAGGAGCCATCGACTACATGGCGAAACCATTCGCACCAGAAGTGTTATTAAACATGGTAAGTCGTTATTTACCAGAAAAAGAAGCCATTAAAGATGGGCCAATTGTTGAAGACCCAGCCAGTAAAGCGCTTATGCAACTTGCAGAGAAAGTGGCTAAATCTGATGCATCCGTTATGGTGCTTGGGCCAAGTGGATCAGGTAAAGAAGTAATGGCACGTTATATTCATGATAGTTCACCGCGTGCAGAGCAGAACTTTGTAGCGATTAACTGCGCGGCGATTCCTGAAAATATGCTAGAAGCCACTTTATTTGGCTATGAAAAAGGCGCGTTTACCGGCGCCATTCAAGCATGTCCTGGTAAGTTTGAACAAGCGCAAGGCGGCACTATTCTACTTGATGAAATTACCGAGATGGATTTGAGCCTACAGGCGAAATTATTGCGTGTACTGCAAGAGCGTGAAGTGGAGCGTCTTGGCTCTCGTAAGACCATTAATTTAGATGTACGTGTGCTTGCAACGTCTAACCGCGACTTAAAAGAGGCGGTGGCGCAAGGCGTATTTCGCGAAGATTTATATTATCGCCTTAACGTTTTTCCGCTCGAGTGGCTGCCACTTGCTGAGCGTCCAGGGGATATCGTCCCATTGGCTGAGCATTTAATTCAGCGTCATAATAATGACATGCCGGTGCAGTTTGACGCACAAGCTAAAGAAAAATTACTCAGTTACAACTGGCCTGGTAATGTTCGTGAGCTTGAAAATGTCGTTCAGCGCGCACTTATTTTGCAAAGCCATAAAATGATTACCGCAGATGATATTTTCTTAGGCTCGGTAGCAAGCATGCAACCAACAAGTCTGTCGCCAAAGATACCGCTGACTTGTGAAGAACCTGAGCAAGTAGCACCAGACGTCGCAACAGTGCAATCAACCCAAGTGGATGATGCTCAGGGTTATAAACAAGAGCTTAAAGATAAAGAAAATTCAATTATTCTAGATATGCTTCGTGCGTGTGATGGCAAGCGTAAAGACGTTGCTGAGCGTCTTGGTATGAGCCCGCGAACACTGCGGTATAAATTAGCAAAAATGCGTGAGATGGGAATTGAATTACCTGCATAAAAAATCATTGTACTGAGCACAACAGATACACCTACTTTTTAAATCGAGCCTCTGACAGGAGGCTTTATTTCTGTCTGAATTTTATCAAAGTCAAAAAAATGCCGTTGTAAACTTTTGATTTTAAATGTTTTATTTTTGGCATTAAGCTTGCATTAATCGTATTAAGTCAATTTATACGGTTTGTTAGTATGAACATTTCACCAAACAATCTTTATCAAGAAATGCAGTCACTTGCAGTAGAAGCAAGTAACTTTTCTAAACCGAAACAGCCTATTGAATCTATTCAAGGTAGCTCACAGGTTGAATTTAATAATCTATTAAAAGATGCGCTCGATACGGTTAACGGTTTACAGCAAGACTCTAAAGCGAAAGCAACGGCGTTAGAAATGGGTGACCGCAATGTGTCACTGGCTGAAGTAATGATCGCATCGCAAAAGTCTTCGGTGGCGTTTGAAGCAACCGTTCAAGTGCGTAATAAGCTTATTGAAGCTTATAAAGACATTATGAACATGCCTGTATAAGAAATAGTGGAGTAGGGTTGTGGCTAATACATCAACAGATTTATCAACACTTGACGCTAACGACTTAGCTGTCGGCGATGCAGGTGGTGGTAATCAAGAACAAAAATCAGGGTTTCTTGGCAGCTTAAGTGGTGTTGATGTAATGCGCCAAGTCACGCTCATTATCGCACTAACAATTTGTGTCGCAATTGCCGTATTCATCATGATTTGGGCGAAAGAGCCTGATATGCGTCCTCTTGGCAAAATGCCAATGGATGAACTGATCCAAACGCTCGAATTCTTAGACGCACAAAAAGTAGAATACAAGCTCGATGGCAATGTTGTTTCAGTGCCGGTTGAAGCGTATCAAAATATCAAGTTATTGATGGCTAAAGAAGGTCTTGAGCAAGTGCCTTCGTCAGGCACCGAAATTTTAATGCAAGATATGGGCTTTGGCGTGAGCCAGCGTCTAGAGCGTGAGCGTTTAAAGCACTCACGTGAACAGCAGCTTGCACGTACTATTGAAGAGCTTAGTAAAGTAGCGCGCGCTAAAGTTCTGTTAGCGATTCCAAAAGAAAATGTCTTTGCTCGCCGAGAGAAAAAGCCAAGTGCAACGGTTGTATTAACGGTAAGACGTGGTCGCACACTTGATGGTGAAGAAGTTGATTCGGTTGTAGATATGGTCGCCTCTGCGGTACAAGGGTTAGAGCCTAGCCGAGTAACCGTAACAGACCAAAATGGCCGCTTACTTAACTCGGGCTCACAAAACTCACTTACCGCGCGTTCGCGTAAAGAATATGAAATTGAACGTAAACGTGAGCAAGAATACTTAGAAAAAATCGATTCAATTATGATCCCTGTTGTTGGTTTAGGTAATTATACTGCGCAGGTCGATCTAGTGATGGATTTCAGTTCAATTGAAGAAACGCAGAAGCGTTTCAACCCAGACTTACCTGCGGTACGCAGTGAAATGACACGTGAAGACACCAATATCGGTGGGCTTGCAGTGGGCATTCCAGGGGCATTAACTAATCAACCGCCAGTTAACTCGCAAATTCCAGAACAAACAGGCGATGAATCAGCACAAAACACATTGCCAAGTAGAAACAGTAAAGAAGCAACCCGTAATTATGAGCTCGATACCACCATTTCACATAAGCGTCAGCAAACCGGTGTGATCCGTCGCATCAGCGTGTCGGTTGCGGTGAACTACACAAACGGTGTGGCTGAAGGTGGCGAAGCGACACGTGATCCGCGTACTCAGCAAGAATTAGCGAATATCCGCCGTTTACTGCAAGGTGGCATCGGCTTTGATATGCAGCGTGGCGATGCGTTAGAAGTCGTGACAATTCCGTTTGTACAAGAAGAATTCAGTGAAGCGATTGAGCTACCAATTTGGGAGCAACCTTGGTTCTTCAAAGTAATCAGACTAGCTTTAGGTGCCTTGGTTATTATCGTGCTTATTCTTGCGGTAGTGCGTCCAATGTTACGCAAGTTGATTAATCCAGAAGACACGACAGAGGATTATGATGACGCAAGCCTATCAGCAGGTGTAGACTTAGGTGATGATACCATTGATATGCTAAGTCAAGAATTTGACGAATCGGCAGTCGGCTTTAGCCCAGATGGTACGTTACAATTACCAGACTTACATGGTGATGAAGACTTATTAAAAGCAGTAAGAGCATTAGTGGCAAATGAGCCAGAACTTTCTTCTCAAGTAGTTAAAGCGTGGTTAACTGAAGATGACTGATCAAGATACGCAAGTAGCAGAACAAACAACAAGTAGCGGCTTTGACGTAGATAAACTTGATGGTGTAGAAAAAGCATCGATTTTATTACTGAGTTTATCTGAAGAAGATGCCGCACAGATTTTAAAGCACTTAGAACCAAAGCAAGTACAAAAAGTAGGTATGGCGATGGCGGGCTTGGATGATTTAAGCCAAGACAAAATTGCCGCGGTACACAAGTTGTTTATCGACCAAATTCAAAGCTTTAGTACTATTGGTTTCCAATCTGAAGACTTTATCAAGAAAGCGCTGACCGCAGCGCTCGGTGAAGAAAAAGCGGCGAACCTAATTGACCAAATTATCATGGGCTCAGGTGCGAAAGGACTTGATTCACTGAAATGGATGGACTCAAAACAAGTAGCGAATATTATTCGTAACGAGCACCCGCAGATCCAAACCATTGTTTTGGCCTATTTAGAACCAGAGCAATCTGCTGAAATTATTAATCAATTCCCTGAAAAAGTGCGTCTTGATTTAACCATGCGTATTGCCAATCTTGAAGAAGTGCAACCTGCCGCACTGCAAGAATTGAATGAAATTATGGAAAAACAATTCGCAGGTCAGGCTGGTGCGCAAGCTGCTAAAATGGGTGGCTTAAAAGCAGCGGCAGATATTATGAACTACCTAGATACTAATGTTGAAGGGCAGTTGATGGATTCAATTCGTGAACATGACGAAGAAATGTCGCAGCAAATTCAAGACTTAATGTTTGTATTTGATAACTTAATTGACGTTGATGACCGCGGTATTCAAGCGATTCTACGTGAAGTACAGCAAGATGTACTAATGAAAGCAATTAAGGGCACAGACGAAGGGCTTAAAGACAAGATCCTTAAGAATATGTCTAAACGTGCGGCTGAAATGATGGCTGATGACCTTGAAGCAATGGGACCAGTTCGCATTAGTGAAGTAGAAGCGGCACAAAAAGAAATTCTGAGCATAGCACGACGCTTAGCTGATTCAGGCGAAATTATGCTTGGCGGCGGTGGTGGTGAGGAGTTCCTCTAATTTATGAAATTAGGCAAGTACCGCTCAGGGCATAAAATCGAAAATGCAGAGGCGATTGAAACGCTGCTAGAGAATTGGCCGATCCCGGATGTTAAGGATGACAGACGCAATCTGAGAGGGCGCTCAACGGCAATGGGCAAGTCGTTAGAAGAGCTCTATCAGAAAAAACAAGCTGAACAAGAACCCGAGCCAGAAGAAGAGTTTACGCCACTAAGCATTCAAGAAGTTGAACAAATTCGACAAGAAGCGTACCAAGAAGGACACGCTGAGGGCAAAGAAGCTGGTTATCAGGAAGGTTTTGAACAAGGCAAGTTAGAAGGTGCGCAAAAAGGCTATGAAGAAGGTTTAGAACAAGGTAAAGAAGAAGGACTTGAGCTGGCAAAACCCGAAGTCGAAGAGAAAATCGCGCAACTTACCAAGCTGTTAGATGAAATAGCCACGCCCTTTGAACAAGTGAGTGAGGAAGTTGAAAAGCAAGTCGTGATTTTAGCATCTGAACTGGCGAAAGCGGTAGTTCATGGCGAACTTAGCATTAATGAAAAAGCTATTTTTAGCGCCATGAAAGTGGCAACTGACGCATTAAAAGGTCAACACTGTGCCCTTGAAGTGTTATTGAATCCAGAAGATTTTGAATTGGTACAACAAGCCATACCAGCCGAACAACTCGCCGATAGAAATTGGAAGCTAGTTGTTGAGCCGAGTATCACTAAAGGTGGCCTTCATATCAATTCTGACAATTCATCAATTGATTACTCGGTAGAATTGCGCCTTAAAGAAATACTGGAGAGCTTTTTGCAAGAAGCAGGTATCGATAGTCAAAAACACGACGGTTAATTATGAGCCAAGGGCTTGCACAGCGTCTTGCTAGTTACCAATCAAAAATTAAAACTCACCGCCCAGCAGTTGCCGGCAGTTTAAAGCGTGTTGTTGGGCTTACACTTGAAGCCGAAGGATTAAAAGCACCAGTCGGTAGCAGTTGTCAAATTGAAACCCAACAGGGCTTAGTGGATGCTGAGGTAGTAGGCTTTAGTGGTGAGACTCTTTACTTGATGCCAAACGATGCCATTTCGGGTGTATTACCTGGGGCGCGTGTTATTCCCCAACAATCAGATGTGGGTTTACCTGTAGGTATGGGACTGTTAGGTCGCGTTGTTGATGGATTAGGGCGACCGCTTGATGGACTTGGCCCAGTAAAAGCAGAAGCTAAATTAAAATTCGCAGCAAAACCGATTAACCCATTAGCTAGACGCCCAATTAAACAACCGATGGACGTTGGCGTTCGTGCCATTAATTCTGTACTTACCGTAGGTCAAGGTCAGCGTATGGGCTTATTTGCGGGAAGCGGTGTAGGTAAATCGGTATTACTTGGCATGATGACTCGGGGGACTAATGCCGATGTGATTGTGGTCGGTTTAGTTGGTGAGCGTGGTCGCGAAGTTAAAGAATTTATTGAAGAAATTTTAGGCGCAGAAGGGCGAGCACGTTCAGTGGTAGTGGCGGCCCCAGCAGATGCATCACCGCTGATGCGTTTAAAAGGCTGTGAAACCGCCGTAACGATTGCTGAATATTTTCGTGATCAGGGATTAAACGTACTGTTGCTGCTGGATTCAGTAACGCGTTATGCCATGGCACAGCGTGAAATAGCGCTTGCGGTAGGTGAACCCCCGGCAACTAAGGGTTATCCACCTTCTGTATTTGCCAAACTTCCCGCCTTGGTTGAGCGCGCTGGTAATGGTGGCGAAGGGCAAGGCAGCATCACGGCGTTTTTTACCGTGTTATCCGAAGGGGATGATATGCAAGACCCTATCGCTGATGCAGCCCGTGCGATTCTTGATGGGCATATAGTATTATCCCGCGAACTGGCCGATTCAGGGCACTATCCCGCAATTGATATTGAAAAGTCGATTAGTCGTGTTATGCCGCAAGTGATTAGCGAAGCACATTTGCAGCAAGCGCGCGTGTTAAAACAAATCTACTCACTTTACCAACAGAATAAAGACCTTATTACGCTGGGTGCTTATCAAAAAGGCAGCGACCCTATGCTTGATAAAACGATCGAAATGATGCCAGGAATAAACCACTTCTTACAACAAGGAATGACAGATGTTATTCCTTATGATGAAGGGTTAACTAGCTTGGCTCGTATTCTAGGACAAGGCTAATGGCGCGTGACCAACTAGCATTATTAATAAAGCTTGAATCTGACAAAGAAGAAAAACTGCGTCTCGATTTTGTTGGTGCGCAGCAACACCTTGCTAATTTACAGCGTCAATTAACGGGTATCGAGTCGTTTCGCTCAGACTATTTAGCTCAATTACAAAGTCGTGCTGCGCAAGGCGTTGGCGGTAGCTATTATAATCAGTTTCAGCAATTTATCGGCAAGTTAGATGATGCGTTAAAGCAACAACTAAACGCGATCAATACGGCAAACAAGGTGTTAAAACAGCGTGAGTCGCTGTGGTTAGCGCAAAAAGCAAAATTGGAAGCAATCGAAAAACTCAAACAGCGCAAATTAGATAAACAGCAAGCTGCGTTGGCAAAGGCAGAGCAAAAGCAGCTTGACGAGTTTGCTACCAATATATTTGTACGAAATCGAAAAACACTGGCTTAGTTTTTGCTTAATTTTTAGCAAGGCATTAAAAGCGGCAATCTTTAGTTAAAGAAGAAGTGTGTTATGGCAACGATAAATTCGCAGTTAAGCATTACAAATGTTGGATTAGACTCCACGGCAACAACGAGTGAAAGCGAAAATAAAAGCGGTTTTTTAGCTGTTTTTGAATCTGTGCAAAATGAAGTGCAGGGCAAACATGCATCCGTCGATGAAGAGCATAAAAGTCGTGATGATAGTCAATTGTCGGACGAAAATGATACGCCCAAGCAAATGGACGATTCAGATAATGTCACTGATGAAGGTGAACAAACTGAATCTGCAGTTGCTAATATCGATAAGTCTCCTACGCAAGATGATATGCCAGTGACTCGCTCATCCGAATTTAAACAGCTCGATGACAGTGCGAATACTAACAAAGGGGATTCTGAATCAACCCCAGTAAAATCAATGCCAGTTGATGAAACACACCCTGTTACTAAACAGCCAAATACTCAACAAGCGCAAACTGAACAAACACAAAAAGCAACGAGCAACGATAGTAATGCGGCTATCTCATTGCTTGCGCAACTAACTAAAAGTAAGTCTTTTGATGTTAGTATTTCGAAAGGCAGTGAAAGTACAGAGCAAGCACAAAATGTAAAAGCGCCGGTCGATAGTGACAGTGCAACTGAAAGCGATTCGGTGAAAGACGGTAAAACTAAGGTCAATCTAGCTCAAAATTTAGTGTCGCTTGATAATGAATTTGCCAAATTAGACAAAGAAGGCCTTGAAACACTTAAGCAATTTTTTACACAGCTCGATAAAGAAAGCGAACTACCACAGGGGCTTTCTAAACACGATCTCCGCTTAGTTATGGAGAAGTTAAACGTGGCAATTGCAAAAGCTGAGTCAAAAGCAAAAGAGCAGCCTGTCACTTTGCAATCAGTACTTACTGCACAATCAGCTAAGTCAAATACCGCACAACAAGCGGTTGAACAAAATGCCACACCGGACGACCTTGCAACGGAAAGTGATAACGACCAAGCACAATTGCAAAGTACGTTAGCGTCACGTCCTCTTGGTGAGACTGTAGCTGTGGCAAATAAACAACAAACCATTACACGTCCAGATACACAAGTCCCACATAATGTGACTGCGGTTGCTAAAGCGGTGGCACAAGAGCAAAACGTTGATCTCGACGCACAGCAAACTACCGTAGAGCTAATTAATCAACAGGCAACAAAACCAGCGCCTGCAAGTGTTGTATCGTTGAGTAGCCAAGCTGCAGAAAAATTACAAGCGAGCAATGAGCAAACCAGTAGTGTTAAACAAAGTAAAGTTGATACAACTCAGCTGGTGGATGAGCCAAACCTTGAGACAGAGGCAAGCACAGAGCAACCGCAAAGTTTTGCAAAATTGCTTAATAGTTTAAAAACAAATGCGAATACACCAGTGCTATCGCAATTAGTCTCGCACATTCAAGCGAGTCAACTACAGCAGGCTGAAGTAAGCGAAATCAACCAGCAGCACTTAGCGATGCAAACTGCACAAGTGATACAAAATACCAAAAAAACCACAATTAGTGCAGAGCAAGCATTGCAACAACCGGTCAATATTGCCAGGAGTGATGCAGCTAAAGCATTATTTAATAAAGCAAATATGCTACTAAATTTAAACTTGAAAGAAGCCGAAATTAGATTAGACCCACCAGAATTAGGTTCGATGCAAATTCGCATTCGTTCTGATGCAGAACAAGCACAAATAAACTTTGTAGTGCAAAGTCAGCAAGCGAAAGATGTACTTGAACAATCAATGGGGCGACTAAAAGAAATGCTTGCCGAACAGGGCATTAATTTAGGTGAAAGTAGCGTCTCTGAACAAGGGCAAGGTGAGCAGCAAATGGCGGAGCATTCGGGTCACTCGTTGAGCTCAGAGGGTGAGCACGAGCCTGTTAGCAATGTAAGTGAACAAATTGTCAGCAAACAGCAAGATGGAATCGATTTTTACGCATAACACTAATTGCTATTAAACGGAAATAAACGCACTATTATATAAAATAATAAATAGCAGCTACGGAAACGTCACAATGGCAGAAGAAAAAGATCTTGAAATTGAAGAAGGTGGAGAGAAAAAAGGCGGCAAAATGATGATTATCATTATTGCTGTTGTGGTATTGCTCGCTGGTGGCGGTGCCGCATTTTTCTTTTTAGGTGGCGATGACAGTGCCCCTGCAGAAACGCTTGCTGAGGAAACCGCATCTGCCGAAGGTGGCGAAGGTAAACCAAGTGCTAATAGTGCTGAAATTGGCAGTGCTTTGTACGTCGGTATGCCAAGACCATTTGTGTTTAATGTACCGGGTTCAAATAAAGACCGTTTGGTACAGATTAAAGTGCAATTGTTAGTGCGTGGCGATGTTAACGAAGAAACCGCAAAGCGCCATATTCCGCTGATTGAAAATACTTTATTACGCGTATTTTCAGCAAGTAATGCAGATGATTTAAGCACCACAGCAGGAAAAGAAGCACTGCGCTATAACGCATTAACCGAAGTGCAAAATGCATTGGTAGAAATTGAAGACAGTAAAGTCGTAGAACGCGTATTGTTTACTGGCTTTGTAATGCAATAATTAGGAGTTTAGGTGAGCGATTTATTATCTCAAGACGAAATCGACGCGCTCTTACATGGCGTCGATGATGTTGATGAAGAAGAGATAGACGAAGGCGGTGATAGCGATTCGTCCGCGCTGCAATACGATTTCTCATCTCAAGATCGTATTGTTCGTGGCCGTATGCCGACGCTGGAAATCGTTAACGAACGATTCGCTCGCCACATGCGTATATCCCTATTTAATATGATGCGCCGCACTGCAGAAGTGTCGATTAACGGCGTGCAGATGATCAAATTCGGCGAATACATCCACACCTTATTTGTTCCAACCAGCTTAAATATGGTGCGCTTTAGACCGTTAAAAGGCACCGGTCTTATTACCATGGAAGCGCGTTTAGTGTTTATTTTGGTAGATAACTTTTTTGGTGGTGATGGACGCTACCATGCCAAAATTGAAGGGCGTGAATTTACACCAACCGAACGCCGTATTGTGCAAATGCTACTTAAAATCATTTTTGAAGACTATAAAGAAGCGTGGGCACCGGTGATGGATGTGTCTTTTGAATACCTTGATTCAGAAGTTAACCCAGCAATGGCTAACATTGTAAGTCCGACAGAAGTTGTGGTAATCAGTTCGTTTCATATTGAACTTGATGGCGGCGGCGGGGACTTCCATATTGCGCTGCCTTACTCAATGCTTGAGCCAATTCGTGAATTGCTTGATGCCGGTGTACAGTCAGATACGGAAGACACTGATTTACGTTGGTCTAAAGCACTGCGTGATGAAATTATGGATGTAGAAGTCGATCTTAGTACGCGTATGCTTGAAGTGGATTTAAGTCTGCAACAAATTATGGATTTAAAAGAAGGCGATATTATTCCGGTAGAAATGCCAGAGCATATTACGGTATTTATTGAAGACTTGCCGACCTACCGCGCCAAAATGGGTCGTTCTCGCGATAACGTTGCGCTTCAAATTAGTGAAAAGATTAAACGCCCTGAATCTGTTAAATCAGAGCTACATGTATTTACAAAGGGCGGGAAAAAGCTCGACTCAGATGCTGAGTTGGAGCAATTGGAAGAAGATTTACATTTATCAGATGGTGTAGACCTCGACTGGTAATTAACTGAGAGAAATTTAGTATGAGCGATGATCAAGATACAATGGACGAATGGGCAGCAGCCCTAGCCGAAGCTGAAGGCGAAGACGGTGGTGATGCCGAAGTAGCTGAACTCGAAGAGCTGTCTGAAGATTCGAAAGCCGATTTAACGACAGAAGAAAAGCGTAAGCTCGATACCATTTTAGATATTCCAGTTACCATTTCGATGGAAGTGGGTCGTTCTAAAATTAGTATTCGTAACTTACTGCAATTAAACCAGGGCTCAGTGGTTGAACTTGACCGCGTAGCGGGTGAACCACTTGATGTACTCGTAAATGGTACCTTAATTGCTCACGGTGAAGTGGTTGTTGTTAACGATAAATTCGGTATTCGCTTAACAGATGTGATCAGTCAAATCGAGCGGATCAAAAAGTTACGATGAAAAAAAATATCGGTTTACTCAGTACGTTACTGATAGTACCGTTCAATCTGTTAGCAGCAGAGCCAGCTGGGTTTCAACAGTTAGCTTCGATGATTATGTCGTTGCTACTTGTGGTTGGCTGTATTGTTTTGCTTGCCGTGTTAATCAAGCGATTTAACCCACAAATGACGCCCAGTGACGAGTTTAAAGTGATTCGTTCCATCAACATTGGCAGTAAAGAACGCCTGCTGGTGGTAGAAATGGATAACAAACATCATGTACTCGGTGTAACTTCAGGCTCTATAAACTATTTATATCAATTAGAAACGCCGTTGGCTGAGCAGCAAATGCCTGAGTTCGCCAAACAATTGGCGCATTTTATGAATCCTAAAAATAAGAAATAAAATATGAACCGGACGTGTTTCAATCTAGTGCTACTTGTGTTGTTAGTGTTATTGCCAGAGGTGGCGTGGGCGAATGATGCTTTGCAGGCGCTAACGGTTAAAACTAATGCGGATGGTGCGCAGGAATACTCGGTTACGCTCCAAGTTCTAATTATGATGACGGCACTGAGTTTTATTCCAGCTGCCGTGATTATGATGACATCTTTCACCCGCATTATTGTGGTGCTGGCTATTTTGCGTCAAGCAATTGGTTTACAGCAAACGCCGTCGAGTCAGCTTTTGGTGGGTATGGCATTGTTTATGAGCATTTTTATTATGGCGCCCATTTACAAGCAAATTGATGACCGCGCAATTCAGCCATATCTCAAAGAAGAGCTTACGTCGGTACAGGCGCTCGACCAAGCAAAAGAGCCACTTAAAGCATTTATGCTATCGCAAACACGTATTTCAGATTTAGAAACCTTTGCCAAAATAGCCGGCTACGAACAACTCGACTCCCCAGAAGATACGCCATTTATTGTGGTTATACCGGCATTTATCACCAGTGAATTGCAAACCGCGTTTATTATTGGTTTTATGTTCTTTATACCGTTTTTGATTGTTGATTTGGTGGTAGCCAGTGTTTTGATGGCTATGGGTATGATGATGCTATCGCCAATGATTGTGTCACTGCCATTTAAAATTATGCTGTTTGTTTTGGTTGATGGCTGGTCGTTAGTAATGGGCACGCTCGCGCGTAGTTATGGGTTAGGTACATAGTCCTGTGGCGATAACTTACCCGCGAATAGGAGGCTAAATGCAACCCGAAGTTTTTGTAGAAGTACTCAGCGATGCGCTTTTTCTGGTTATTAAGTTGGTTGCAGCCATTATCGTACCAAGCTTAATTGTGGGGCTCATTGTTGCAATCTTCCAAGCTGCAACCTCAATTAACGAGCAGACCTTAAGCTTTTTACCGCGTCTTATTGTAACCTTACTTGCGCTTATTTTTGGTGCTCACTGGATCACCCAAGAATTGACTGATTATTTCCGTCAGATGGTGGAGATTATTCCGCAAATTGCTGGTTAAAATAGGCCTTTATGGAAATTTTATTTTCGCAATTAGTACAATACCTTTCGGACTTTTTGTTACCGTTATCACGTATTGCGGCAATGTTTATGGTAATGGTAGGCATTGGCGTGAAAACTGTTCCGACGCGCGTAAAAGTTGGGCTGTCGGTACTGGTGACCTTGCTGGTAATGCCGATTTTACCACCTAGTCAATTTAACGAGCTATTCAGCTTTCAAATGGTCATTGTAGTGCTGCAGCAGATATTGATTGGTGTTGCCATGGGGTTTGCGTCAGTAATGATGCTTAATACTTTTATTCTTGCAGGTCAAATACTTGCAATGCAAACCGGCCTTGGTTTTGCTTCAATTGTTGACCCTGCAAATGGGCAAAGTGTGCCTGCGGTCGGTCAGTTTTATTTAATTCTTGCGACTTTGCTTTTCTGGGTATTTGACGGTCATTTAATGATGATCCAAATGCTTGTACATAGCTTTACTGCGTTACCTATTGATGGTACCTGGTGGCCTGTTGCAAACTTTCAAAAACTGGCGTTATGGGGCAGTTGGATGTTTGCGACAGCCTTAGTGTTATCGTTAGCGCCGTTAACTGCCATGCTAGTAATCAACTTCTCATTTGGTGTGATGACTCGCGCCGCGCCGCAACTTAATATTTTCACCATAGGTTTCCCGTTTACATTGCTTGCAGGCCTTGTAATTATTTGGGCAACAATGACTAACTTTACTGCGCAGTTTGAATTTCAATGGCTAAAAATGGTTGAGCTAATGTGCGATCTTGTTGGTTGTCAGGTGTAAGGAAAGGGGATGGCTGAAGGCTCAGATCAAGAACGCACCGAAGAACCCACCCCAAAAAAGCTGCAAGACGCAGCGAAAAAAGGGCAGGTAGCGCGCTCAAAAGAAACGGGCACAACCTTTGTTTTGATTGCTGCTGCCGTGAGCTTTTTACTGTTTGGTAAAGACATCGCTGTAGGCTTATATAATGTGATGGGGCGTTTGCTTTCGCTTAATCGTAATGAAGTCTATGACACAACCAAAATGTTCTCGGTATGGGGCGAAGTTGCGAATGAGCTTTGGTATGGCATGACAATGTTTGTGTTGTGCTTATTGGTTGCAGGTGTCATTGGCAATACATTTTTAGGTGGTTTTAATTTTAGTTGGCAAGCAGCAGCACCTAAAGCGAGTAAAATGTCACCTCTTAAGGGCTTTGCTCGCATGTTCGGTAAACAAGCCGCCATTGAATTAGTTAAAGCATTATTAAAGTTTGGCCTGATTGCAACGGTTGCTGTGTACTTAATCAAAGGCTATTTCCCCGAAATTCTTACCCTGAGCTTAGAAGCTGTGCCTGGTAATATTGAACACGCATTGTGGATCTTGGCGTGGATGTTTTTTGCCCTGGCGATGACGCTAATCGTTATAGCGTCAATTGATGCACCATTTCAAAAGTGGAACCATAACGAACAGCTAAAAATGACCTTGCAAGAGGTTAAAGATGAATACAAAAACAGCGAAGGTGATCCTCAAATCAAAGCCCGTATTCGTCGTACCCAGCGAGAAATGTCGCAGCGCAGAATGATGCAAGACGTGCCAGATGCTGATGTGGTAGTTACAAACCCAACTCACTACGCTGTTGCACTTAAATATGATACGGCGAAAGCCGGCGCTCCCATGGTTATTGCCATCGGCGGTGACCAAATAGCGCTGCAAATTAGAAAAATAGCGGATCGCTACGAAGTCCCCATTGTCGAATCGCCCGCATTGGCGCGTTCATTGTTCCACACCGGTGAAGTGGGTCAGCAAATTCCGGAGCAGTTGTTCGTTGCGGTGGCACAAGTACTTGCTTATGTTTTCCAATTAAAACAGTTTAATAAAGGGCGCGGTAAACGCCCAGAAAAGCTCGCTAAAGAGCTGCCAATACCTGAAGATTTCAAATACTAAACAGTAAGTTATCGCTATTTTTCTTGTTGGAACGGTATTTGCTTTAGCTATACCAGTGTCAATATATTGAATAGCTGTTGTATGGACTTCAAGGCCACATTAAATCAACTAAACGCAAATAAATCGGATTACCTAAAAGGCATAGGTACACCTATTCTGGTGCTTGCTGCGCTCGGTATGGTTGTATTGCCAATGCCTGCGTTTTTACTCGATATACTGTTCTCTTTTAACATAGCGTTATCGCTGGTCGTTCTACTTATTACCTTGTATACCTTGAAGCCGCTTGATTTCGGTATTTTCCCAACCGTTTTGCTAATAGCCACTATCTTACGCCTTGCGCTGAATGTAGCCAGTACCCGAGTCGTGTTGCTTGAAGGTCACGAGGGCGGCGATGCAGCGGGTAAGGTAATTGAAGCATTTGGCTCAGTTGTGATCGGCGGTAACTATGCTGTTGGTTTAGTTGTATTTTTGATTCTAATTATTATTAACTTTGTGGTAATTACCAAAGGTGCAGGCCGTATTTCAGAAGTGTCTGCACGTTTCACCTTAGATGCAATGCCAGGTAAACAAATGGCGATTGATGCAGACTTAAATGCAGGCTTTATAACCGCGGAACAAGCGCGAGAGCGCCGTACCGAAGTAACTCGTGAAGCAGACTTCTACGGTTCAATGGATGGTGCCAGTAAGTTTGTAAAAGGGGATGCTATTGCCGGCATTATCATTCTTGTTATCAATATTATTGGTGGTTTATTTATTGGCATGATCCAGCACGATTTACCGTTTAGTCGTGCAATGGAAGTATATACGCTACTTACGATAGGTGATGGCCTTGTTGCTCAATTACCATCGTTACTTTTATCAATCGGTACCGCGATTGTGGTAACGCGTCAAAATGAATCGCAAAACATGGGCGAGCAATTTCATGCCCAATTAGGTAACGACAAGGCCCTTTATATCGCAGCAGGTATTTTGATTGTAATGGGGTTAGTGCCAGGCATGCCGAAAGTTGCGTTCTTGGGGTTAGGCTTTTTAATTGGCGGTGTGGCTTATGTGAATCAGCGCATTAAAACGCAAAAAGCAGAAGAAGAATCGAAACAGGTTGCAAAAGGCGGCTCACCAGGCCAAGAGCAAGCGCAAATTGAGCAAAAAGAGTTGGGTTGGGATGATGTACAGCAAGTAGATGTAATTGGCCTAGAGGTTGGTTACCGTTTAATTCCACTTGTCGACCAAGCACAAGGTGGTGAATTACTGAGCCGCATTAAAGGGGTGCGTAAAAAGTTATCTCAAGAGCTTGGCTTTTTAGTACCGCCGGTTCATATTCGAGACAATTTAGAGCTAGATCCGAACGAATACCGCATCACATTAATGGGGGTTTCCAGTGGTAACGGTGAATTAAAACACAATAACGAATTGGCGATTAACCCAGGCCAAGTATTTGGTGAAGTAAAAGGCGTTGCGACCAAAGACCCTGCATTTGGCTTAGAAGCAGTATGGATTGCGCCAGAACAAAAAGACGAAGCACAATCACTTGGTTATACCGTGGTTGATGCTGCAACTGTGGTTGCAACACATATTTCTCAGTTATTGCACAATAACGCAGCCTTGTTATTAGGCCATGAAGAAGTTCAAAACTTACTTGATATGCTAGCCAAGTCACATCCGCGTTTAATTGAAGGCTTAGTACCCGATATTTTACCGCTCACTACCATTGTAAAAGTACTGCAAAACTTACTTAATGAAGGTGTGCCAATTCGCGATATGCGCTCGATTGTTCAAACCCTCGTTGAGTACGGCCCTCGTAGCCAAGACCCAGACGTACTAACGGCTGCAGTTAGAATTTCACTACGTCGATTAATCGTTCAAGACGTTGCTGGTAACGCACCAGAAATCCCTGTCATAACATTGGCACCTGAGTTGGAACAGATGTTGCATCAGTCCCTTCAAAGTGCAGGTGACGAAGGTGCTGGCATTGAGCCAGGGCTCGCAGAAAGACTACAAAATTCTCTCGGCGATGCGCATCAAAACCAGGAAATGGCAGGTGAACCTTCAATACTGTTGACATCAGGTATGTTGCGCAGCGTGTTATCGCGATTTGTGAAACACAGCCTACCGGGTTTGCGCGTGATGTCATATCAGGAAGTACCTGAAGAAAAACAGATCAAAATTGTTTGCTCAGTCGGTCAACAGTGATAAGTAGAGACGAGGTGTCACATGAAAATTAAACGTTTTTTTGCTAAAGATATGCGCAGCGCATTGAATGAAGTAAAGCATGAGCTAGGTCCTGATGCAGTTATCATGTCAAATAAGCGCATGGCTGATGGTGTTGAAATTGTGGCAGCTGTTGATTATGAAAAGTCAGTTCAAGCTGCACCTGCAGCGCCTAAGTTAAGCGAAGAAAAGCCTCGTTTTAGTAATAATTTTGTTAAGCCAAAACCACAAACAGCGACCCCTGAAAAACAAGCAGCGGTAGCAGATAGTTTATCGGCATTACTTGAGCGCCAAGCGAAAAAATCACCTCAATTTGATAAAGCACCTGAGCCAAAGCAGCCTCGTAATTGGTTTGATGACGATGATTCACTCACATCGACACAGCAAGATGCCCTCGATAACTTTGCTAAGCCAAAGCAACAAAGCAGTTATGGTAACCAAGCTCAGTCGCTTGATGAAATGCAAGCGATGCGTGATGAAATGGCATCGATCAGACAGTTACTTGAGCACCAACTTTCTGGTTTAATGAATGAAGATATGGCGCGCCGTGACCCAACTCGTGCTCTTTTACTTGACCGTTTGAAAGGCATGGGTATCAGTGAGGCAGTAGCGGACCAGCTTGCGTGTTTTATTCCAGATGATGTAGCACCGCGTCAAGCGTGGCAAGAAACACTTAATATGCTGAGCAAACAGCTATACACTGCAAATAATGAGATTTTGCGTCGTGGCGGCGTATATGCGCTAGTTGGTCCTACTGGTGTGGGTAAAACTACCACAGTTGCAAAGCTAGCTGCGCTTGGCGCACAAAAATTTGGCGCCAACAATATTGCGCTAATCACAACAGATACTTATCGTATTGGCGCATATGAGCAATTATCGACTTATGGTCGCATTATTGGCTGCCCAGTAAAGCAAGTTAAAAATGCAGAAGAACTCACTGAAATTCTTTATCATTTAAGAAATAAGCGTCTAGTATTAATTGATACAGCAGGAATGAGCCAACGAGATATACGTTTGACTGAGCAACTCAACACGTTAATGCGCAATAGCCGAGTAGATATTCGCAGTTACCTTGTGTTAAGTTCAACAGCACAGCTTGAAGTACAGCAAGAGGCGATTAAACAGTTCAAACAGGTACAGTTAAGTGGTTGTATCTTCACAAAACTTGATGAATGTCTAAGTTTAGGTGAAATTATCAGTGTAGCCATTCAAAATCGTCTGCCAATAGGCTATCTTACCAATGGGCAGCGTGTACCAGAGGACATTCGTGTGGCAAATGCGGAAAAATTGG
This sequence comes from Pseudoalteromonas sp. MMG024, assembly GCF_021654175.1. Taxonomy (NCBI): domain Bacteria; kingdom Pseudomonadati; phylum Pseudomonadota; class Gammaproteobacteria; order Alteromonadales; family Pseudoalteromonadaceae; genus Pseudoalteromonas; species Pseudoalteromonas sp. MMG024. Next base: position 109,923 of record NZ_JAKFZO010000013.1, on the reverse strand, counting down.
TCAGCAAAGCTCAGCAGCTGTATGCAAAACGAACAAACGCGCAAGCAAGACGTGCATCAAGCATGGCGCATCAAGCAGTAGGAATGTATGATTAACCCAGAATTAGATCAAGCTAGTGGCCTGCGGAAAATGAAAAACAACAACAAGGCTGTAAAAGTAATTGCGGTAACTGGAGGTAAAGGGGGTGTTGGAAAAACCAATGTCTCTCTTAACATGGCAATTGCCATGGCTCAGCAAGGCCAAAAAGTACTGGTACTCGATGCCGATTTGGGTTTAGCAAACTGTGATGTAATGCTGGGTTTGCGTGTAGAGCGCAACCTTTCTCACGTGCTTTCAGGTGAATGTGACCTCGAAGATATTTTAGTTGAAGGGCCATACGGTATGAAAATTGTACCTGCGACATCTGGCTCTCAAAACATGGTGGAATTAACACCATCTGAACATGCTGGCCTTATTCGCGCTTTTGGCGAATTAGACTCACACTATGATGTACTAGTCGTTGACACAGCGGCCGGTATTTCAGATATGGTGCTTAGTTTCTCTCGCGCTTCACAAGATGTGCTTGTTGTTGTGTGTGATGAACCAACGTCAATAACCGATGCTTATGCACTGATTAAAGTGTTAAGTCGTGAGCACGGTGTATACAAATTTAAAATAGTTGCGAATATGGTACGCAGCTTAAAAGAAGGCCAAGAGCTTTTCGCAAAATTATCAAAAGTAACCGACCGCTTTTTAGATGTATCACTTGAGCTAGTCGCGACAGTTCCATTTGATGAAAATATTCGAAAAGCGATTCGTAAACAAAAAACCATTGTTGACGTATTTCCAAAATCGCCTGCAGCAATTGCGTTCAAAGCACTTGCAACTAAAGCGGCGAGCTGGCCAATTCCAAATCAGCCGTCAGGACACCTAGAGTTTTTCATTGAGAAACTGGTTAGTAATTAGGAACGCCTATGAAAAGAACCGCTGCCTATGCTAATCAAAATCAATTATCGCAACTTGTCGAACAGCATACGCCGTTGGTTAAACGCATTGCCTACCATATTTTAGCGCGTCTGCCGGCAAGCGTGATTGTCGAAGACCTTATTCAGGCGGGCATGATAGGACTAATCGAGGCTGCTAAGAACTTTGATGGCAGTAAAGGTGCGAGCTTTGAAACCTATGCGGGTATTCGTATTCGCGGTGCAATAATCGATGAAACGCGCAAAGGGGACTGGGTACCTCGCTCAGTACATAAAAACGCCCGTGAAGTCGCCGCGGTCATAAATCAGCTAGAATCATCACTCGGGCGTGAACCAAAAGACAGTGAAGTAGCTGAAAAACTTGATATTACGCTAGATGAGTACCATCATATTCTAAGGGATATAAGCAATGGTAAAATTATCGGCATTGAAGATCTCGGTGTTGATGAAGATGTCATCGACGCAGGGCTTGGCAATAAAGAACAAAATCCATTAGTTGATATTCAACAAGATAAATTTAATAAAGCGTTAGTAGAGGCAATACAAACTTTGCCAGAAAGAGAAGCGTTAGTGCTGTCACTTTACTACAATGATGAAATGAATTTAAAAGAAATTGGGCTAATTCTTGAAGTGAGTGAATCAAGGGTGAGCCAAATACATAGTCAGGCCATGGTGCGCCTTAAAGCAAAAGTCCATGACTGGATATAGAATAAAAGTAGTAAGTAAACAATTAGGTGCATACCTCACTGGAGGATATTTTGGATAAAAACATGAAAATTCTTGTAGTTGACGACTTTTCAACGATGAGAAGAATCATTAAAAACCTGTTAAGAGATCTTGGTTTCACAAACGTGCAAGAAGCAGACGATGGTAGCACTGCGCTTCCTATGCTGCAAAACCAAGAGTTTGACTTTGTAGTTACGGATTGGAATATGCCAGGTATGCAAGGTATAGATTTGCTGCGCGCGATTCGCGCGGATGACAGTCTAAAACACATACCGGTACTAATGGTAACTGCGGAAGCCAAAAAAGAGCAGATCATTGCTGCAGCACAAGCAGGTGTAAACGGTTATATCGTTAAACCATTTACAGCAGCAACGCTTAAAACAAAGCTTGATAAAGTTTTTGAGCGTTTAGGCTAACGGGAAGGAGAGGTTTATGTCAGCAAGTGCTGCGCCTCAAATTACCTTAGAACAAGCTAAGCAGCTAGTTGCGTTTCTTGAAAACGATGAGCAACAACAAGCGCAAGAGCTGCTAAAGCAAGTTACGGCAATTGAGCAAGATGAATTATTTGGTGAGGTAGGCAAACTAACTCGTCAACTGCATGATTCATTGAAAAATTTTCAACTTGATACCACTTTATCGGCGTTAACAAATGAGTCTATTCCTGACGCAAAAGAACGTCTCAATTATGTTATGGAAATGACAGAGCAAGCTGCGAATACAACGATGGACGCCGTTGAAGCATCGCTGCCTATTGCCGATAACTTGCAAACAGGTCTCAACAATATTAAGCCCAAATGGGACAAATTAATGTCGCGAGATCTTAAAGTTGGTGAGTTTAAAGTGTTATGTCATGAGCTAAACGGCTTTATGGACGAAGCAAAAACTAATTCTGATAAATTAAATGCATTAATGACAGAAGTGCTCATGGCCCAAGGTTATCAGGACCTCACAGGTCAAGTTATTCGACGTGTGATCGAGCTTGTCCGCGAAGTCGAAGATAGCCTGATTCATATGTTAACCGTGTTTGGCACACCTGTAGAACATGATGAGTCGCCTGAAACGACAATACAACAAGAACAACAAATGGTTGCTGATGGTGAATTAGACCAAGTAGCTGAAGGTCCAATTATAAATGCTGAATCACGTGAAGATGTGGTTTCAGGTCAAGATGAAGTAGACGATCTGCTGTCTAGTTTGGGCTTCTAATCGGAGAAAAATGCATGAGCTTTGATGTCGATGAAGATATTTTACAAGACTTTTTAGTCGAAGCCGGTGAAATCTTAGAGTTGCTCTCAGAACAGTTAGTTGAGCTGGAAAATAATCCAGAAGATGCTGATTTACTGAATGCGATATTTAGAGGGTTTCATACCGTAAAAGGGGGCGCTGGCTTCTTGTCTATGACAGAGCTAGTCGATGCATGTCACGGCGCAGAAAATATTTTCGATGTTTTACGACAAGGCCAACGCAGGGTTACTCCTGAATTAATGGATGTGATTTTACAGGCACTTGATACCATCAATGAAATGTTTGCTCACATTCAAAATCGCGCTCAGCCCGATCCTGCTGACCCGCAGCTACTGGCAGAACTACATAGACTTAGTCAGCCTGAAAGCGCGGATGAAGCACCGGTAGCCGAAGCGCCAGCAGAAGAAATTGTCGAGCCAGAAGCTGTCGAAGAAGACCCGTTTGGTGATATTTTATTTGATGCTGATGCGCCAAGTGATGAAGCACAATCTTCTGGCGATAGCGTTGACGATATTACAGAAGAAGAATTTGAAAGCCTGTTAGATGAGTTACACGGCTCTGGTAATGGCCCTGCCGCTAATGCAGCGCCAGAAGCGAGTGAAAGTAGCGACTCTGATGAAATCACTGATGATGAATTTGAGAGCTTACTAGACGAATTACATGGGGCTGGTTCATTCGGTGGCGGGTCTGAGACGAGTGCACCAGAAAGTGCGGCTCCTGCGGCTTCATCGGGTGACGATGAAGATATTACCGAAGATGAATTCGAAGCCTTACTTGATGAGCTTCATGGCAAGGGCAGTGCGCCAAGCACTGCTGAAAAGTCATTTAATACTGATGCGGTAGCGGCAAAACTGGAAACGCCAACACCACCTCCTGCAGCTAAGCCAACGCCGGCGAAACCAAAAGCGCCAGCGCCAAAACCAGCAGCTGCTAAGCCTGCAGCGCCAAGTGCAGCCAAACCAGCTGCAGCGCCAAGTAAAGCGCCAGCTAAACCGGCAGCGCCACCGGCTGAAACGACAGTGCGTGTTGATACCAAACGCCTTGACCAAATCATGAATATGGTCGGCGAGCTGGTATTGGTTCGAAATCGACTTGTCAGCTTAGGTGCTAACGTTAGCAATGAAAGTATGGGTAAAGCCATTTCTAACTTAGATGTGGTGACCGCAGACTTACAAGGCGCGGTAATGAAAACCCGGATGCAGCCAATCAAAAAAGTATTTGGCCGTTTCCCTCGCGTTGTTCGTGACTTAGCTCGCAGCTTGAAAAAAGAAATTAATTTACAGCTAGTTGGTGAAGAAACCGATTTAGATAAAAACCTTGTTGAGGCACTTGCAGATCCGCTAGTTCACCTTGTACGTAATTCGGTGGATCACGGTATTGAAATGCCAGACGATCGTGAAGCTGCAGGTAAACCACGCACCGGTACGGTGACGTTATCAGCATCACAAGAAGGTGATCATATCTTGCTTACCATTGAAGATGATGGTGCGGGTATGGACGCAGAAAAGCTGAAAAGTATAGCGATTGGTAAAGGTGTAATAGATGCCGATCAGGCAGCTCGACTGTCAAACAACGAAGCGTATAACTTAATCTTTGCGCCAGGTTTCTCTACCAAAGAAGAGATTTCTGATATTTCTGGTCGTGGCGTGGGTATGGACGTGGTTAAAACCAAAATTACCCAATTAAACGGTACAGTGAATATCGAATCAGAAAAAGGTAAAGGCACAGTACTTGAAATTAAAGTACCACTGACGCTCGCTATTCTACCTACCTTAATGGTCGTAGTTGGTCAGCAAACGTTTGCATTACCACTTGCGGGTGTAAGCGAGATATTCCACTTAGATCTTACTAAAACAAATCTAGTTGATGGGCAGCTAACGATTATCGTACGTGATAAAGCGATTCCGTTATTCTATCTAGAAAGATGGTTGTTACGGAACCCTCGCAGCGAACAAAAGCGTTCGCAGGGACATGTTGTTATTGTGCAATTAGGTACGCAACAAATGGGCTTTGTGGTTGATTCCTTAATTGGTCAGGAAGAGGTGGTAATCAAGCCATTAGACGCTTTATTGCAAGGTACGCCGGGTATGGCGGGCGCAACAATTACGTCAGATGGTGGCATTGCACTAATTTTAGATGTACCAAGTTTGTTAAAGCACTACGCAGGCCAAGGTCGCAATAAAAAGTAAGAGAGCACTTAATGACAATTAGGGTTTTAGTAGTAGATGATTCAAGCTTTTTTCGCCGTCGTGTGAGTGAAATCTTGAGTCAAGATCCCAATATTGAAGTGATTGGCACAGCTAACAATGGTAAAGAGGCGGTTGAAAAAACTGCCGAATTACGACCATCTGTTATCACAATGGATATTGAGATGCCTGTACTTGACGGTATTAGCGCTGTAAAGCAAATAATGCAGCAAACGCCGACACCAATATTAATGTTCTCTTCGTTAACGCATGATGGAGCAAGTGCAACGCTTGATGCACTTGATGCCGGCGCGTTAGACTTTTTACCTAAAAAGTTTGAAGACATTGCTCGCGACAAAGAAGAAGCAACGAAAGTGCTTCAACAAAAAGTTAAAGAAATAGGCCGTCGCCGAGTAGGTGGTTTTAGGCCACAGCGTGCAACATTAAATCAAGCGCCAACGGCAAGAACAACACCTGAGCGCAGCACTAGCTCAACGTTACGCCAGCCTGATAGAACCTTTGCTGCTCGCTCCACACCGGCTGATTCGCGTGCGGCAACTAAAAGCGAAAGACCCAAAGCATCTGGTAAACAATACAAGTTAATGGCAATTGGTACTTCTACAGGTGGTCCGGTTGCGCTGCAAAAAGTACTTACGCAGTTACCAGCTAACTTTCCCCATCCAATTTTGTTGATTCAACACATGCCAGGTGCATTTACACCGGCGTTTGCACAGCGATTGGATTCACTTTGTCGAATCAAAGTTAAAGAAGCAGAAAACGGCGACTTGCTCAGACCAGGCGTTGCATATTTAGCACCTGGTGGTAAGCAAATGCTAGTGGAAGGTCGTAGCGGCAATCAAAAGCTAAAAATCTATGAAGATGATAGCGCTCGTGTCACCTACAAACCAAGCGTTGATATCACTTTTGCTAGTGCAGCAAAAAGTTACGGTGACTCTGTGTTGGCAATTGTACTTACCGGTATGGGAGCTGATGGCCGAGATGGCGCACGCATGCTAAAACAGGCAGGATCTAAAATTTGGGCGCAAGATGAAGCCTCTTGCGTTGTATACGGTATGCCACAAGCAGTTGCAAGTGCTGGTTTAAGCGAGAAAAGCATCGCATTGGATGACGTTGCTAAACATATCAACACGGAAATAGGTTTTGGATAAACTAGCCGTTTTTGGTGCGATTATCGCGTTTGTAGCAATTGGCTTAGGATATACCATTGAAGGTGGTGTGCTGGCGAATTTATTTGATTTGTCAGCATTCATAATTGTGTTTGGCGGTACGCTTGGCGCGGTAATGTTGCAGGCAACTAAATACCAGTTTACCACAGCCATTAAAATGCTGCCTTGGGTGATAACGCCACCTAAGCACGATTTTGCAAAAGGCATTGAGCAAGTAAAAAGTTGGGCTGCAAAAGTACGTCATGACGGCTATTTATCGTTAGAAAACCTTGCTATTGATGAAAAAGATCGCTTTGTATCAAAAGGCCTAAATTTGCTTGTTGACGGTAGTGACGAGCAGCAGTTCTTTGACACCATGGAAAACGAAATATTGCAACGTCGCAATGCACTTAACGAGTCAAGCCAAGTGTATCATGCCATGGGGGGTTACAGTCCAACTCTTGGCATTCTGGGTGCCGTACTCGGTCTTATTCAAGCAATGAACTTTATTCAACAACCCGATATGTTAGGTGCGGGTATTGCCACTGCGTTTGTTGCTACTATTTACGGTGTTGGTTTTGCGAATCTTCTTTATATTCCAATTGCCAATAAATTGGCTTATTTAGTGGACGAACATTGCCGGTATCATCAAATGTTAGCTGAGGGGATGTTTTGCATTCTTAAAGGTGATACGCCTAATGCCATTGAACAAAAGCTTTCGGCGTACTTAATCGAAAAAAATAATAAGTCGTTGTTTAGGTAGTCGCGTATGCCACGCTTTAAGCCTTTTAAGCAAACCGAACAAAACGATAACACACATCGCTGGTTAGTTTCTTATGCCGATTACATGACATTAATGTTTGCGTTATTTGTTGTGATGTACGCGATGGCCATTATCGAAGAAGAAAAATTTTCAGTGTTGTCAGACACAATTTCTCATGTGTTTAAAACAACAGACCAATTTAGTAAAGGTGCGGGAAAAGGCGTATCTGGTGAAGGTATTCTTACGAGCAACGAACCAGAAGTTGATTCACAACTGCACGGCATTAGTATTGTAAATGAAGAAAAAGGGCCAGAACTTGTCGATGGGCGAGGAGAGCTGAGTAATTTACAGCAAAAGTATTTAGGCCACCCGCTCGATGCGCTTGAAGAAGAGCTTAAAAAAGCGATATCTGATGAAATTGAAGCGGGGCAAGCGCAGTTAGAAAAAGACATGAATTGGCTTACCATAGAGCTAAGTTCAAGCTTGTTGTTTGCCAGTGGTAGTGCGGTTGCCACTGAACGTGCAAGAACTGTTTTACGTTCATTACTACCAATTTTAAATGCTAACCGAAACTACTTAAGAGTGCGTGGTTACACCGATAATCAGCCGATAAATAATGAAGTATTTCGTTCTAATTGGCATTTATCGGTAGCCCGTGCGACCGAAGTGCTGGTATGGCTTGAGTATCTCGGCATAATCCCTGCAAGAATGGCAATTGAGGGGTATGGTGAGTACTCACCGTTTAGCGATAATAATAATGAACAAGGGCGTCAACAAAATCGCAAGGTGGTGATCGCAATTTCAAAATATGCATTGCCAGAAACCGATGAAACTGAGATAACAGCTAACGCAAAACAAACCACTGAGCAAGCGGTGGAGAAGTTAAAGCAGGATGCAGAAAAAGACGATTCACTTAAAGTAATCGAATTACCAAATGGTGGTATTCGCATAACAACCCGAGAACAAGAACAATAGGTATTCGCTTGAAAATTTGGACGGTAGCAAATCAAAAAGGCGGTGTGGGTAAAACCACAACCACAGTCACCTTGGGAGGCTTATTAGCGTCTCGTGGTAAACGTGTGTTGCTGATTGATACTGATCCACACGCGTCATTGACTTATTATTTTGGTATTGACTCTGAAGAGCTAGAAGTGAGTGTGTTTGATATTTTCTCACGTGGTAAAACCATGGCGCGTGAAGAAATTTTGCAATCACTGTGTCCGTCTGGGGTAGAAAATTTAGATATATTGCCAGCTACTATGGCAATTGCCACACTAGATAGAAGTCTCGGTAAAAAAAGTGGTATGGGCCTTATTTTGCGTAATGCACTCGATAAAATTAGCGACGAATACGATGTTGCGATTTTGGATTGCCCGCCAGTACTAGGTGTATTAATGGTTAACGCACTCGCTGCATGTAACCGCGTATTAATTCCAGTGCAAACGGAGTTTTTAGCACTAAAAGGCTTAGACCGTATGATGCGTACTATGGAACTAATGCAAAGTTCACAAAATAAATCGTATAACTATACGATTGTGCCCACTATGTACGATAAGCGCACCAAAGCGTCACTTGAAGCATATAAAAAATTACGTGCTACTTATGGCGAAAAAGTATGGCCGGGCGTCGTGCCAGTAGATACTAAATTACGAGATGCAAGTTTAGCCATGCAGGCACCACACAAATATTGTCCTAAATCACGGGGGGTATTTGCTTATACTGCTTTGCTAGAACACATTGAAGAGGCAGTGAATGACTAAGCAACTTTTTGCAAATGAAAAGGTAATGAAGCAGTATCTAGATGCCTTATTGCAAGAAGATATTGCGCGCGACTCAGTCGCCAATCCAGTTGAAAATTTATTAAGTGACGTTGAAGTTAAAGCTGCCGAGCATCAACAGGCTACAACTGAAAAGGTAATAGCAAAACCAGTTGTAAAAGAGCCTGTAATTGTACCGGAAGTAAAGGTAGAGGTGGTTGAAGCGGTTGAAGTTGCTTTACCGCCAGCACGCACTCAAGATGCCACATATGATGATGACGAATTCCAGGCGCTTTACTTTGAAGTAGCAGGCTTAACGCTTGCTGTGCCACTCAAGGCGTTAGGTGGAATTTACCAATTAGGTGAAGTAAATCAAATATTTGGTAAACCTGACTGGTTTAAAGGTGTCATGCTTCATCGTGAACAAAAGCTCAACGTAGTTGATTCAGCGCGTTGGGTAATGCCAGAAAAATATAACAAAAAGTTAGAAGAAGCGCTAAACTATCAGTATCTTATAATGTTAGGTGAATCTAACTGGGGACTGTTAGCTGAGCGTTTAATTGATAATGTCAGTTTATCGCATCAAGATATTAAATGGCGTGATAAAGGTGGTCGTAGACCATGGCTTGCGGGATTAATTAAAGAGAAAATGTGTGCTTTAATTAATGTATCAGCAATGACTGAATTATTAGATCAAGGTTTAGATAGCCAAGACGATGAGGCATAGCGCTAAGTCGTTTAGTTAGTAGCAGTTAATACATATCCACATTGGATAGGAGCTTAAAAATGAGTGAAGAAAGAGTTCTTTCGTCAAATGCAGCCGACGTAAATGATGAAGTATTGCAATGGGTTACGTTTCACTTAGGTGAAGAAACGTACGGTATTAATGTAATGCAAGTGCAAGAAGTGTTGCGTTACAGTGAAATTGCTCCTGTACCAGGCGCTCCGGGTTATGTGCTAGGTATTATTAACCTACGTGGTAACGTAGTTACAGTAATTGATACACGTACTCGCTTTGGTTTACAAAGTGCAGAGGTTACCGATAACTCGCGTATTGTGATTATTGAAGCTGAAAAGCAAGTGATCGGTATTTTGGTTGATAGCGTTGCAGAAGTAGTTTACTTACGCACATCTGAAATCGATAGCGCACCAAATATCGGCACTGAAGAAAGTGCTAAGTTTATCCAAGGTGTTTCTAATCGCGATGGCGAATTACTTATTTTAGTAGATCTAAATAAACTTCTAAGTGATGAAGAGTGGGACGAGCTAAGTAATTTCTAATGATTTGGCAAATTATCTCTATTCTTGCTCTTTGTGTTGCGGTTTGTGCCTGTGTTGTTGCGTTTCGCGCGCTTTCGCGTTTAAAACAGGTGCAAATTGTTAACTCACAAAGTGAATCGCAGTTAACCAAACAGCAAACAATTAATAAAAACGAAATAGAAGAGATCCGTTCGGGCCTACTTAAAATTGGTAAGCACGTGATGGAACTTCAATCTGAAACGCAAGAGCTAAAACAAAAACAACAAGATATTCAGTTGGCTGATCCTGAATCTAAAATTTACTCACGCGCAGTGAAAATGATTGAGCTTGGGGCTGATATTGAAGAAGTGATGCGAGAGTGCGAATTGCCTCGCGCAGAAGCCGAGTTATTATTTACGCTTCATCAAAAAGAAGGTGAGTAATTACTACTTTCTAACCTAGGGCGGCTGCTCTAGGTTACCTTTCCATTGCACCTTAAACTGCGTTAAATGATCGATTAGCGCTAGGCTGCGATATAGAGCTAAATTCACAACGGCTCAATGAGCTTTAGCGTTTACTTATGCATACAAAAGTGCAAATAATACCAATTCTGTGAAGTGTGAGATCAGGGATAGCGCTGGATAAATGAAATGATAGCAAGGCGGAATTTTTCTTATGTAGTTGTTCTACATTGATAAATTCTAACGCAGTTAGCATGATATTTAATCCGCTAGGATGATCAACTACTGAAGTAAATTGGTATAAGCTTACACTTTTACATTTAACTTATTGTGCAGCGCTAACCAGCCCGGTGGGAACTTTCCTTGCAGTACATATGAAAATGCGATGAGTTCAGCAATAACATAATAAAGCTCTTCTGGAATTTCTTGCCCCACTTCGAGGTTTGCTAAGCTGTTTGCTAGCGCTTCGTCTTGATGAAGTAAAATATCATTGTCTTTCGCATATTGAATTATGTGTTCGGCTAATTCACCAAACCCTTTACTGCTTACTTCTGGCGCGCCTTCGCCATCATATATTAAGCCGATTGCTGATTTTTGCGTCATATCACACCTTAATGTTAACTATGCCGGAGCGTGTTGACAGTGATTGTTGTTCTGATACATGAAATTCGCTTTGTGTTACTTCAATACCGTGTTGCGTTAGTTTTTGTTGTAATAAAGGCGCTTGGGTTTTTGCTTTCTCAATCAATCGCGTGTGTGATGAGTTAAAACTGAGAGATAACTGCTTTTTAATAAGCTCTGCACCAATATTTAAAATTGAACTTTCTACTTCAAACGCTAAATTAATACGCCACACAGATACTAATTCGCCGTTTTTCGTTTTTCGTTTTTCTTCTTCAATTGAAATAGGTGTTGTGGTCAGTTTTTCGTTTTGTTGCATGGGTATCGAAAACTGCATATTGACTTGTGGTTGTTCGGTACTGCCTGTTTGTTGTGATGCGCTGCTGGCGTTTCCTTGTATCCCTTTTTGCAGCGCGCTAAGGCTGTCTGTCATATTTTTTTGTAGTAATGCTGGTAGCGCTAACTGGCCTTTTAAGGATTTACTGTCTTTTTTATTTGTTAGCCCTTTCGATAGTCCAAGTAAAATGGGCAGTAAATTCTCAAGTTTGCCTTGCAGTTCATGATTGAGCGCTGCCTGTTGAAAAACGCCGTTGCTTGCAAGAGAAATTTTGGCATGTTCCATCGCGCCGAAAGGCGTTTGTAATGTATCAGTTTGGGTATTTTGCAGTGGTGCTACTACCGATTTCAATTGCAGTACAGTTTGTGGCACCGCTGTGCCTTCGCTGATTATTCGTGTAAACGCTTGATTAACTAATCGGGCTAATGGTTCAGGCAGTTTTGGCTCTGACGCAAGTTTACTAATTTGCTGGGTCAAAATACTGAGTGGATTTTGTTTTGCTGTAGCCTCTAGTTTGGCACTAAGCTCGCTATGGTTCGATTTTATATTAGTTGCACTTTGATTAGGCACAAAAACTGGAACTTGCAGACTCGCGCTTGGTTTAAGCGAGGGTGTGGTGACAAGTGGGCGAGCGTAAATCGGTGCTTTTTGAACTTGCGCTTCGCTTTGAATAGGCGATGTAGGAAGTTTTTCAGTGCCGCTTTTTATCTCAAATTTAGGTAATGTAACATCTGTTTTTGTATTTGGGCTTGGTGTAGTCACTTGCAAGTTGATACTGCCTTTTGAGGCATGTTTAATCGTGACTTCTCGTCCTGATAATAGCGAATGAATACTTGCCATAATGGGTTCAAGTAGCGGTTTAGCGACACGTGCTTTTAACGACGCAAGTTGATTAATAACGGGTAGCTGATGGCTTTGTGGTTTAGGTGCAGCAATCAAGTCTTGCGCCTTTAGCTGTTTAGTATCTGATTGGGCTAATTTAATCGTCATTTCAAGCTTTGACACAGCGAGTACCGCCTTATCACCTAAATTTTTTAGACTCGGCTTGAGTACTTGATTTGACACAAGGTGACTCTCTAACGGCAATTGAACGGCATTTTGGTTAATTTTAATCGCCAGGGCTTTAGCGGTATCAAGTTGTAGTGGTGCATTTTGCAGTTTGATCAAATCAATTACTTTTTTCATCGACAAAGGTTGGGTTAGCACCGGTTGGCTGTGTTTGTCGAGTTTTACGCTAAAGCTAAACTTGTCTTGTTTGGTCGCTATTTCAATTATTGCGGGTTGATTGTGCTTCACTAAGCTGACTAAGTTTTTTGGTAAATCACTGGTGATTGTTACCTTTTGCGATTCCACTGCAAGCAGATTGGGTTGATTGACAATGTGTGCCGGTAATTTGAGCGTAGGTTGCGTGCTGCTATCGTTTGTGGCGATTTGAAGAAGCTGAAAAACGATGTTATTTGGTAACTTAATTTCATGCTTTGGCAGGGAGACTAACAAATCAGTTAGCGAGGTGCTTAACGTTACTTGTGCCTTATCTGACTGTAACTGTATTGTTTGATTAGGAATAATCAGTTCAATAAGTTTTGGCGTTAATTGGGGTAAATTAAACGACAGCTTATTTTGGCTAATATCAACATTGCTGACATTTAGCGTTTCGTTTAGCAGTGCCGAGAGCAATTTTTGACTTGTTTTTGTGGGTAAATTCAACTGCTGCATTAACTGTTGCAATTGTTTTACTTGGTCTTGCTGTGTGGGGCTTAATTGCGATAACGCACTTTGCTCTGTATCAACAGTGGCGCTACTAACAACATTTAGCAAAGATTGAATATCGGTCATCTGTTTTAAATCAAGCTATTGCCAATTTCTCTTGTCGAGGAGATTACGTTTTACAATACCATTATGTTAGACTAATGCCCAATTTTAGGTCGAGAGATGATTAAACTTGTTAAAAGTAGATTCAATTTGCTGCATTCGGCAAGATAGATGTTTGTTTGAAGATCTCTCTTTTGAATTACATCAAGGGCAAATTGTCCAGTTAGAAGGGCAAAATGGCGCGGGTAAAACCTCGCTACTACGTATTCTGGCGGGATTTGTGCGTGCTGAGTCAGGCAAGGTATTGTGGCAAGGTCAAGACATTGCCAAAGATAATCTGCAATTTGCAAGTGATACACTTTATATTGGTCATAAAACTGGGGTAAATGGGCAATTAACCGCAGTTGAAAATCTTGCCTTCTGGCTTGAAACCCACGGTTTAGAAACACAGCAAGATTTGCACGATGTATTAGCGCAACTTGGCTTAGTTGGCCTTGAAGATGTGCCAGTACGTTTACTCTCGGCTGGGCAACAACGTCGTGTTGCACTTGCGCGCCTTTGGCTTAATAAAGCAACGCTCTGGATGCTCGACGAGCCGTTTACCGCAGTTGATAAAAAAGGCGTTGTGCTGTTACAGCAGCAGTTTAAAAAACATTTAGCACAAGGTGGCGCGATTATTTTAACTAGCCACCAAGACCTAACAGAACACTTCCCCGAGCTGTCGCGCTTAGTATTGGAGTACCGTTTTTAAATGAAAACTCACGATTCTTACTGGCGCTTATTTTCAAGTATTTATAAAAAAGATCTGACGTTGGCATTTCGTCAGCGCTCAGAAATTATCAATCCTGTTTTATTTTTCATTATTGTGATCACCTTATTTCCGTTAGGGGTTGGTCCTGAGCCTAATCTTCTAGCGCGCATGGCACCAGGAATCATTTGGGTAGCGGCATTGCTCTCTACCATGTTAGGTTTAGATAAAATGTTCCGCGATGATTACGTGGATGGTACGTTGGAGCAAATGATGTTGAGTCCATTTCCAACATCATTGACTGTGTTAGCTAAGGTTACTGCACATTGGACGGTTACTGGGTTACCTTTGGTGCTAATGACACCCATGTTCGCCTTATTACTTAATTTAGAAAGCGAAGCGTTAACGGCGACCTTGTTAACGCTACTTATTGGTACGCCGTTATTAAGCCTAATCGGGGCGATAGGTGCGGCGTTAACTGTGGGATTACAAAAAGGCGGCGTACTGCTTAGCTTGTTGGTATTGCCTTTGTATATTCCGGTACTAATTTTTGCGACATCTGCAATCGATGCAGGCTCTATGTCGCTTGACTACTCGGGTCAACTAGCCATATTAGGGGCGCTGCTTGCTGGTGCAAGTGTATTAGCGCCATTTGCCGTTTCATCATCTTTAAAAGTGAGTGTAAGTTAGTTATGTGGAAGTGGTTACATCCATATGCGAAAGCAGAAAAAGCGTATCAAGTATGCAATACCTTGATGCCGTACTTTGCCGTCGTTGCCGTGATTGGTTTGATTGTGGGTTGGACTTGGGGTCTTGCGTATGCGCCAGCTGACTATCAACAAAAAGACAGTTATCGAATTATCTTTATTCATGTTCCTTCCGCCATATTGTCAATGGGGGCTTACACCTCAATGGCAATTACCGCATTTATTGCGATGGTGTGGCAGATCCGAAATGCTGAATTGGCCGTAATTGCTATTGCACCAGTGGGCGCAGCAGTCGCAGCTATTGCATTAATCACAGGTGCTGCATGGGGTAAACCTATGTGGGGCACTTGGTGGGTATGGGATGCGCGCTTAACCACTATGCTGATTTTATTGTTTTTGTATGTTGGTGTGATTGCGCTTTATCACGCGTTTGAAGATAAAGGTGCGGCAGGCCGTGCATCATGTATCTTAGCCATGGTTGGTGTGGTTAATGTGCCTATTATTCATTACTCAGTAGAGTGGTGGAACACCTTGCACCAAGGCTCAACGATTACCAAGTTTGATGGTTCAGCAATTGATAGCAGCATGCTATATCCATTGCTTATTAATATTTTGGCATTTGCATGCTTAATGGCTGTTATCGTGCTAATGCGTTTAAAGAATGAAATTTTAGAAAGAGAAAAGCACCGCCCCTGGGTGCGTAATTTAGTGAGTGGAGGTAAGAATGCAGTTTAACTCGCTTTCAGAATTTTTCGCGATGGGTGGCTATGGCTTTTATGTCTGGCTCTCATATGGGGCATGTGCAGTGATTTTATTAGGTATTTTTATATCGAGTAAACGCACTCACGGCAAAATTTTAGAAGATGTAGAATCGCAAATTGCGCGCGAAGCACGTATTAAAAAGGCGAAGGAGCAGGGGCTGTGAATCCAAGACGTAAAAAACGAATGTTTACCATTATTGCGGTGCTTTTGGGTATTGGCTCGGCAATAGGCCTAACGCTTTATGCGTTGCAAGAAAACATCAATTTATTTTATACCCCGTCAGAGCTAATTGATGGTAAAGGGCCAAATAAAGAAAAGCCATTTATCGGTCAAAAGCTACGCATTGGCGGTATGGTTGTGCCGGGTTCAGTAGTACGTAACGAAGAATCGTTAGATGTTGAATTTAAACTGATTGATACCGGTCCATTAGTAACGATCCGTTATCACGGTATTCTTCCAGACTTATTCCGTGAGGGGCAGGGGATTGTGGCGCAGGGCGTGCTAATAGAGTCTAATGTAATTGAAGCGTTTGAAGTACTGGCTAAGCACGATGAAGAATATATGCCGGCTGATGTTGCAGAAGCAGTTAAGGGCATTAAACACGAAAAACCAAAATATAACCTAAATAACGGCGGTTACTAATTATGATTGCTGAATTAGGCTATTTATCGTTAACGCTGGCGTTAGCGTTTTCGATATTACTCACTGTGTATCCTATGTATGGTGCTGTAAAAGGCAATTTACGCCTAATGCAAAGCGCACCATCGTTTGCCTTAGCGCAGTTTATATTTACCGCGATTTCCTTCGCTATTTTAATTTACGTTACCTTAATTGATGATTTCACAGTGGCGTATGTGGCGAGTCACAGCAGTACTAAGTTGCCTTGGTATTACAAAGTTACCTCTACCTGGGGTGGTCACGAAGGTGCCGTATTACTTTGGGTATTAATGCAAACTGGTTGGACGGCGATTGTTGCATTTGCGTCTAAATCACTGCCGTGGCAATTGCGTGCGCGCGTACTGTCGATTTTAGGCTTCTTAGGCCTTGGCTTCATTCTTTATACGCTGCTAATGTCGAGCCCATTCGAGCGTTTACTGCCTTACTATCCAATTGAAGGGCACGATTTAAATCCATTGTTACAAGATCCGGGCATGATTATTCACCCGCCATTACTGTATATGGGTTACGTAGGTTTATCGGTGTCGTTCGCATTTGCGATTGCGGCGCTTTTAATGGGTAAGTTAGATAATACCTGGGCAAAGTGGTCACGTCCTTGGACGATGGCCGCGTGGTTGTTCTTAACACTTGGTATTACAATTGGTTCTTGGTGGGCCTATGCCGAGCTTGGCTGGGGCGGCTGGTGGTTCTGGGATCCAGTTGAAAATGCATCACTAATGCCATGGCTTGTAGCAACTGCACTTATCCACTCACTTGCGGTAACTGAAAAACGCGGTGTGTTTAAGTCTTGGACGGTATTACTTGCGATTGCTGCGTTCTCGTTAACGCTGCTTGGCACCTTTATTGTACGCTCGGGTATTATTGTATCGGTACACGCCTTTACCACTGATCCGGGTCGTGGCTCGTTTATTCTGTCGTTCCTTGCCATTGTTGTAGGCGGTAGTTTGCTACTTTATGCATTAAGAGCAGGCACGGTCGAATCGACGTCGCGTTATAAGTTTTTCTCTCGTGAAGTAGCGCTGTGGCTCAACAACTTATTATTGTGTGTTTCAATGTTAATAGTACTGCTTGGTACTTTATTGCCTATGGTGCACAAAGAGCTTGGAATGGGCACAATTTCAATTGGTGTACCTTTCTTCAATCAAATGTTCTTCTACTTGTTAATGCCGTTCTCACTACTATTAGGCTTAGGGCCTATGCTGCGCTGGAAACAAAATAAGTTTTCTCATGTAATAAAAAAGCTGGTTGGCGCACTCGTTGTTACAGCTGTTGTTACTTTTGCATGGCTTTATTCAAGTTATGAAAATGTGTCGACTACCACCTTGGTTGGCGTTTTCTTTGCCCTTTGGGTTTGTTTAACAGTGGCGATTGATTTGTTTGAAAAGTTAAGCAAGGAAGGCATGTCACTGACAAAGTTGGGTAACAGTTTTTGGGCGATGCATACTGCCCACTTAGGCTTTGCTTTTGTAGTACTCGGTGTCACTCTGACGTCTGCTTACTCGGTAGAGAAACAAGTAAAGGTTAACCCTGGTGAGCAAGTTCAACTCAATGATTACAGCTATCGCTTTGACGGTGTAAAAGCCATTGTTGGCCCTAATTATAAAGGTCATGCTGGCGTTGTAACTGTCTTTAAAGATAACCAAAAAGTAACAGAGCTTTACGCCGAAAAACGTCAGTACGATGTAGGCATGCAAGTGATGACCGAAGCAGCCATCGATGCCAAGTTAAGTCGTGATTTATACCTTGCGTTAGGTGAGCAGCTAAGTAACGGCGCGTGGGCACTGCGTATTTATGAAAAGCCGTTTGTGCGCTGGATGTGGCTTGGCGGTATTTTAATGTCGCTTGCTGGCGTATTTATGATGCTAGATAAACGCTATCGTCGTAAAACGGCGGCATCTAAGGCAACCATTAAAGGGGCGATTGCATGAAAAACAAAACGTTAATGTTAGTGCCGTTTATTGTTTTTGCTGTGCTGTGTGTTTTTTTACTGAAAGGTTTATTTGGTAATCCAAAGGAAATTGAAACTGGGCGTATAGGGCACACTATGCCAACGTTTAATCTGCCGGATCTAATGGATGAAAATAAGCGCTGGAGCGATAAAAATTTACTTGGTGAAGTGTACTTATTAAATGTGTGGGGTACTTGGTGCCCAACATGTTTAATTGAGTTACCTTATCTGACTAAATTGCGCGGACAAGGCGTAAAAATTATCGGTTTGTATTACGAACAAAACTATGACCCAGACTTCGGTGATGTGTTTGATTTGCCTGCATTGCAAAGTGAAGTAAAGGGTATGTTGGCGCGCACAGGTGACCCGTATCAATTTAACATTCTCGATCTTAATCGCACACTGGCGTTAGATTTAGGTGTTTCGGGTGCGCCAGAGCACTTCCTAGTAGATAAAAACGGTAAGATAATTTTACATCACACCGGTGATATTAATGAACGAGTATGGCGTGCCAAGTTTGCACCTAAGTTATTAGAGCTCCAGTAATGAAGAATTTTTTAATGGTTTTATTAACGGTATTTGCTGCGCAGCTATTTGCCGCCGAGAACCAATATCAATTTAATAGCGCAGAAGAAGAGCAATTATTTCGCCAATTAACGGCTGAATTACGTTGCCCTAAATGTCAAAACCAAAATATTGCAGACTCTGATGCAGTGGTTGCCAAAGACTTACGTGATAAAGTGCTTCAGCTAGTACAAGAGGGCAATACTAAAGATCAAGTGGTTGACTATATGATCGATCGCTATGGTTATTTTGTTCACTACAAGCCGCCAGTGACACCGTTAACACTGCTTCTTTGGGTGTTACCACTTGGCTTTGTGTTGCTTGGTTTTGTGCTAATTCTTTTTAAGCAAAAGAAACAAGCGCAAAGTCGTTCAACGTGGACAGATGCAGATGAACAAAAACTGTCAAAACTGATTGCCAAGTATAAGGAAGTAGCATGATCACCTCATTTTATATCTATGCTGCGGCGTTAATTGTATTTGGTTTATTGTTTGTTGTTTTTCCATTTATCCGCAAAGAAAAAGCGGTAAAAACGAGTCCTAATGCGAACGCACTTCGTATTTCAGATTATGAGTCGCGCCTTGATGAACTAAAGCAAGAAGTTGATACCGGTAAGCTGAGTGACGATGCCTATAACACTGCGGTAATAGAGCAAAAGCAAGCTTTGTTACAAGAGCTTGCGCCTGAGCAACAATTAAATCAGCGTGGTAACCGCTCGGTTATTGCGCTCACGGCAAGTATGTTTACGCTAACATTCTGCGCGGTGTTTTATTTAATGACAGGCAGCTTTAATTTACTTACTCAGTGGCAGCAAGCGAAAGATAACTTGCCAGAGCTCGGCAAGCGCGCGGTATTGCAGCAGGGCGAACCATTGTCTAATAATGAGATGCAGCAGCTGGCGTTAGGTCTTCGCACTAAATTAGCCGAGCAAGGCGACGACGAGATGGCTTGGTTGTTACTCGGACGTATTATGCTTATGCTAAATGATTTTGAAGCAGCAAACATGTCGTTCGATAAAGCGCTTGCGATGAACCCCAAAAGCGTAAATGCGTTGGTTAGTAAGGCACAAGTGCTGATGCTTGAAGGTTCAGAAAGTTCGATGAATCAAGCAGCGAAGGCGGTGTCTCAAGTATTAAAGTTAGAGCCAAGCAACACTGACGCACTCTCAATGCTAGCATTAATTGCTTATGAGCGTGGTGATTGGCAACAGTCACTGGCCGCATTTGAGCTTATTCTGGGACGCATGTCGACAACTAACCCGAGTTATGCAATGTTGTCAGCGCGCGTTGAAGAGTTAAAAGCAAAGGTTGCTGAGCAATCTAACACTTCTAAACAAAATTCACTTGGACAAGGGCGTTCAGTCGCGGTAAATATTACGTTATCAGATGAACTGAAAGACAAATTACCGCGTAATGGAGTGTTATTTGTCTTTGCAAAAGCCGAAAGCGGTCCACTAATGCCGTTAGCTGTTGTGAAAAAATCACAATGGCAATTACCGCTGCAAGTAACGTTATCAGAAAGTGACGCGATGGTTGCGGGCATGAGTTTTGCTGAGTTTAACCGCGTTAAAGTGATAGCGCGTGTGAGTAATGACGATAAAGTTGATACGCAAGCTGGCGAACTTGAAGGACAGACCAAAGGTTTTGATATCGAGCAAGTCAATCAAGTTGAATTAACGATTGATACATTACTGTAAGTTTTAATAGGGATACTGAGTGCTTAATCAAAAAATCCAGTCTGTGTTTAGCCTGTTAGCGGCAGTTATTGTACTGCTGCTCGCAGGTTGCGCACAGGTGCCACCAGAAAAAGACGATCCACGAGATCCGTTGCAATCGATGAACCGTCCGATTTATGACTTTAATATGGATGTGTTGGATGCGTACGTATTGCGCCCAGCTGCGGTAGGTTACAGCAAGGTAACGCCTCAGCCCGTGCGTAATGGTTTAGTTAATGCAACGAATAATCTCGATGCGCCAATTGATGCAACAAACTCGTTGCTGCAGGGCAAGGTTTCAAATTCGGGCGTTAGCGTTGCACGCTTTTTAGTGAACTCGACTGTCGGTATTTTTGGTATTTTTGATGTTGCCTCAGAGATTGGTTTGGTTGAAGAGCCGGAAGACTTTGGTCAAACACTGGGAGTATGGGGCGCCGATAACGGGCCTTATTTAATGTTCCCTGCTTACGGCCCAAGTACGGCGAGAAATATCTCTGGTGATGTGATGGACGCATTTGTATTGCCAAGTATTTCCTTTGGTACGCCAGCCACAATTGGTAAGTGGGTGATCAAAGTGTTAGAGGCGCGTGCATCGCTTATTCCTCAGGAGGCTTTGCTGAACGAATCACTCGATCCATATTTGTTTATGAAAGATATTTATCTTCAGCGTCAGCTTTACGAACTGCATGATGGTAATCCACCGTTACCAAAAGTCGAAAAGACCGAAGAAGAAACTGCGAATGACGATTTCTTCGAGAATTTGTAAAGTGCTAAAGAATTTCGCTTAAGACATAAAAAAACCGACTTAATTGTCGGTTTTTTTTGTGCAAAATAGATCGTCTCTGAGTTTAGTTACTCATTGCTTCCATTTGTAAATTAGCCCACTGCAATGCATCGTGGTATGCAGTGGGAATATCATCTGCATTTAAGTTCAGTTTGGTTTGAATCTCATTGGCTTCTTGCCATTTTGCTTGTTCATACGCTTCAACCAAGCCAAGGTAGTCTGCTAGACGGCCTTCACGCTTTATAATGGCAAGTTTAATCTCTTCAGAAAGCGGTAGCTTTTCTAAAATGGCGTCCATCGACTGATCTAAAATACCGTCAATAAGCGATAACATGCCAGTTAAAAACGCTTTAGATGATTCTTGGAACTGACCTGATTGTTCAGATAGTTGCTCAGCAAACTTAGCACGTGTTAAGCAAAGGCGCATTAGTTCCGGTGGCTTATCTGAAGCAACTTGCGCGGTAAATAGTACTGATAAGAAACGTTTCAGCTCTTCTACACCGAGTACAACCAATGCTTGTTTAATAGTGCTAATTTCTGCGCGACGCTTAAATGCCGCTGAATTTGAATAACGTAATAACTTGTACGATAAGTTAACATCACGCTCAAATACTTCGGTTACTTTCTTTAAGTCCATATCTGGGCTTGATGTTTGGTAAAGCAGTTCAGCTAATGTCATTTCGTTTGGCGCTAGCGCACGGCTTTGTACCACTTCAGGTTTAGCAAAGAAGAACCCTTGGAAGTAATCAAATCCAAGTTCCATTGCTTTTTCAAATTGCTCAGGTGTTTCTACTTTTTCTGCGAGAAATTTGATGCTTGGGAAGTCTTTGGTTTGAGCAATGATTTCTTGTATTTGCTCAAGTGAGGTGTCGAGCCAGTCAATTTTGATAATATCGACGAAAGGGTAGAAGTGACGCCATACGGGGGCATGTTTGTAGTCGTCTAACGCAATCGTATAGCCCATTTCTTTGAGTTCTTTTACGGCGGCTAATAGGCGTTTGCCCGGTTGTACGGTTTCAAGTATTTCAACAACCACTTCTTTTGTCTCAAGGGTTTTTGCATACCCTTTAAGTAGCGTCTCAAGAGTGAAATTGATAAACGCAGGCTTATCGCCTGTCATATCCTCTAAACCAAGGCTTAATTGGCTACCCTCAATTAAACGTGATGTTGCTTCGTCTTCGTTTATATTAGGAAATACATTTTCTAAACTGTCTCTGAAAAGTAGTTCGTAGCCAATTAGCTTCTTTTCTCGGTTTAGAATAGGCTGTCTCGCTGCATAAAAATACATAAAAGCAGAGGTCCTGTATGTTGTCTTTAGAATTTTTTATGACTTGAATATAGGATAATTGAGTGTGCATTTCACCTGTTTTTGGTTATTTTTTCCTAGGTGAACAAATTTGACGCACTATCAGTTGCATTAATCGCAAGAAATAAACAAATCAAAGTAATGTTTTGATATAGTGAAATATTATGACAGCTCGCATTTGATGTGAAAATGCGAATAAAGTACTAAGTTTAGTACCTAGGAGAGATAACTTGGAATTTGGCACAATTTTTTCGTTAGCCTTATATTTTATCGTGATGTTAGGCATTGGTTTTTATGCTTATAAAAAGTCAACGAGTGACGTATCAGGCTATATGTTAGGTGGTAGAAATTTAAGCCCAAGTGTTACGGCATTATCGGCGGGCGCATCCGATATGAGTGGCTGGATGCTAATGGGTCTGCCAGGTGCAATGTACTTGTCGGGACTCAGTAGTGCATGGATTGGCATTGGTTTGATTATTGGTGCGTATCTTAACTATCTGATTGTTGCACCGCGTTTGCGTAGTTATACCGAATTGGCAAATGACTCAATTACGCTTCCTGATTTTTTCGAAAACCGATTTAATGATGATAAGCGCGTGCTACGCGTTATTTCATCAATTGTAATTATTGTATTTTTTACACTTTACACCTCATCTGGTGTGGTTGCAGGCGGCAAGCTGTTTGAATCAAGTTTTGGCTTAAGCTACGAGTTAGGTTTGTATGTAACTGCTGGCGTTGTTGTTGTGTACACATTGTTTGGTGGGTTTTTGGCGGTTAGCCTGACTGACTTTGTACAAGGTTGCATTATGTTTTTAGCCTTGGTATTGGTGCCGTTTGTGGTACTAAGTGAAGTTGGCGGATTATCTAATGCGGTGGCAACGGTAGAACAAATTAACCCAAGCTTACTCAGTTTTGCGTCGGGTGTTTCTGTACTGGGTGTTATTTCTGCGATGGCATGGGGTTTAGGTTATTTTGGACAACCACATATTATTGTGCGCTTTATGGCTATTCGCTCAGTTAAAGATTTACCAACGGCGCGTCGTATTGGCATGAGTTGGATGATTGTGTCGCTTATCGGTGCATTAGCGACAGGGTTTGTTGGTGTTGTGTATGTCAATCAAACGGGTACTGAATTAAAAGATGCTGAAACCATCTTTATTTTATTATCGCAAGTATTGTTTCACCCATTAATTGCAGGCTTTTTATTAGCAGCAATTCTAGCTGCGATTATGAGTACGATTTCATCACAGCTGTTGGTAACGTCTAGCTCGCTTACTGAAGATATTTACAAAGCGTTCTTTAATCAGCAAGCGTCACAAAAAACCTTAGTAACGGTTGGCCGTATTTCAGTGCTTGCTGTAGCGCTGCTTGCTATATTCCTTGCTTACGATCGTAATAGTTCAATTTTAAGTTTAGTAAGTAATGCATGGGCTGGTTTCGGTGCGGCATTTGGTCCGGTTGTTATCTTAAGCTTGTATTGGGCGCGTATGACTAAGCAGGGGGCGCTTGCGGGTATTATTTCGGGTGCGGTGACAGTTTTACTGTGGATTTATTTACCAATTAGTGTAAATGGTGATAGCTTAAGTAGCTTAATGTACGAAATCGTACCCGGCTTTATTATTGCTACTTTGGCGATTGTGATTGTCAGTCGTCTCACTGATGAACCAAGTAACGAACAAGTAGCGTTATTTAATAAGGTAAAAAGCCACAGTTAATCGCTAAAATAAACTCAAATGTGAATAGGGAATGTAGCACATGAAAGACACAATCTGGCACAGTTTGCTTTTGAGTTTATTCCTGTTTTTCGGCGTCGCGTTAGCGCAGCCGAAAAACGAAGTAACCGTTAAAGATTTGCTTGAACAAGAAGACGTTGAGCAAACTCATTCACAAGACAAGTCACTTAACACCTTTATCGGCTGGGATATGCTCGGTCGCGAAACACCACGCAGCAGCATGCAAGGGTTTTTAACCGCCGCACGTCAATCAGATTATGAACAGGCTGCAAATTACCTCGATTTTCGCAATCTACCATTTAAGGTAGAAGAGACACATAAAGCTGAAATCGCCCGCCAATTACATGTTAGTTTAGACCGTGCGCTTTGGGTTGATATTGATGGCTTATCGAACGACCCATTAGGCACCTTGCCTGAAAATGTACCTGACTACCGCGATTTAGTTGGCTCCATAGATACGCCTGAAGGCAAAGTTGCCGTGTTGCTGCAACGAGTTCCGTTTAACGATAATCGAATTTGGAAAATTTCTAATGCGACGGTGGCAAAAACCCCGCTGCTCGATAAGTACTACGGCTACAGCGAGTTAGGTGAATGGCTATCGATGAATTTGCCAAGTTATCGCTTTATGGGGGTGATGTTATGGCAATGGCTTTATTTTTCGGTAACCTTGCTGCTTTATGTGGTGCTTGCCTCAGTGGGCTTTTGGCTGTTAATCCGTATTACCCGTTTTGCCAATCTCAAAGTCGCTAATTATTTGCAGTTTCTCTATGGTCCATTAAGCTTTTTGACTGCAACGATTCTAGCGCGCAATTACGCAGATACCTCGAATGTAACTTTTGCGGTAAAAGCCGTTGCTGAAGCGTCGACATTGTCTATTTTTGCGTGGTTGTGGTTTTTATGGCGAATTGCCGATTTGTTCAAGCAAAAGTATTCAGAAAAACTAATTGCCGAGGGAAAAGATCATGCAACTTACTTACTAAGGCCAGCAGGCAATGTCATTAAGTCATTATTGGTGATTGCAGCTGCCTTAATTTGGTTAGAGAATTTAGGATTCAGTGCCACTACCATTATGGCTGGTTTAGGAATTGGCGGTTTGGCTGTTGCACTTGCGGCGCAAAAGTCGGTCGAGAACTTAATTGGGGCGATCACTCTCTATTCATCAACGCCCGTTAAAGTAGGGAACTTATGCCGTATTGGCCAGTTTATTGGCACAGTTGAAGAGATTGGCTTACGCGCCACCCGCGTGCGCACTATCGAACGTACAGTGGTGTACATTGCCAACGCTAAGTTTATTGATATGGAAATTGAAAACTTTTCGGAACGTGAAAAGATGGCGTTTCGTCCTAAGTTATTGCTTGCGATGCCAGAGTCAAACAGCCAGTTGGAGCAGTTTAATGTGGCGCTAAAGGCCTTGTTAGATAATCACGAGTTGATAGATGAAAATCCGTGTCGTGTTTATTTTAAAGGGTTTAGCCCGTTTGCTGTTGAATTGTACGTACTGTCGTATATTGCTACCACAAACTTCGAAACCTACTTGCAAGTTAGTGATGAAATTCACTTTCAAATTATGGCATTGTTGCATCAACATCAACTTACTTTGGCATCACCGGAGTTACTCTCAGCATAAAAATGTAAATTTAATGTAAATGCTGTGCGGCCATTTGTCCTTTCTTTAAATGTACTTTTTTAGAGTATTTTGCAAAAAATGCTGCTAAAAGATGCAAGAAAGTGCATTTAAACTATATTTCATATTCGATCTGTTGAAACTTTTCAAGGATATATGTCCTTTTTAAACGGTGGCGATTTGTATTATTTTTGCCGCAAATGGATACGGGTGTAAACAACATGTTAACCGAAAGGCTGGCTGTTGCGGCGATGTTCAACCCGCAGTATTAAGTACTCGTATTGATGGGTCCGCGTTAAACACGTGTAAAGTTGAACTTCGCCATTCACTTTAAAAGGATACAAGCATGATTATGACTGTCTCAAGGCAACTGAGTTCAGCTAATCAAACGTTTTATTTTGAGTGCACAAGGTTTTAAACCACCATGAAATATCTACAAAAGTCAAAGCTAGCTAAATTAATTCAAGGCTCGTTATTCTCATCATTAGTTTTATCAGGTGCTGCGGTTGCACAGGGTGAAGAAGCAGGCGCTGAATCTGCACAATTAGAAGTGATTCAAGTAACTGCTCGTAAACGTGTTGAGAACGCGCAAGAAGTGCCTGTTGCGGTTTCTGCGCTACAAGGCGATAACCTAGACGCATACAGTTCTGCTGGTATGGATATCCGTTTTATGAACGCGAAAATCCCAAGCTTATCAGTTGAATCTTCTTTTGGTCGTACTTTCCCACGTTTTTACGTGCGCGGTTTAGGTAACACCGATTTCGATCTGAATGCATCACAGCCAGTATCGTTAGTGGTAGACGACGTTGTACAAGAAAGCCCAATTTTAAAAGGCTTTCCGGTATTTGATGTTGAGCGTGTAGAAGTACTTCGTGGCCCTCAAGGTACATTATTCGGCCGTAACACGCCTGCAGGTCTTGTAAAGTTTGACTCAGTTAAGCCGTCGCAAGAATTTGAAGGTTACGGTGCATTATCTTACAGCACATTTAATTCAGTAGATTTTGAAGGTGCTGTAGGCGGTGGTTTAACCGATAACCTTTCAGCTCGTGTTTCAGTACTTAAGCAAACGCGCGATGATTATATTGATAACCGTGCGCCAAATAACTTCATCAATGATGTAACCGGTGGTTACGATGAGCAAGCGGCACGTATTCAATTTTTATATGAAGCAGGTGATTTTACTGCGTTACTAAATTACCACACGCGTGATTTAGATGGTAAGCCAATTGTTTTCCATGCAAATGCAATTGAAAAAGGCACAAACAAGCCTGTTGCAGGTTTTGATCCTGAAGTGATTTACCAAGACTCAGTACAATTTGCTACACAGCAAGTTGAGTCTCAAGGTTCAAGCCTCAAATTAGAGTATGATTTTGAAGATCACACACTAACGTCAATCACTGGTTGGGAAAGCGCTGAGATTTACTCACGTGCAGACGTTGATGGTGGTTATGGTTGTGGTAACGATTTTGTATTTGGTTGTCCAACACCTGAAATGGGCCCTGGCTTCATTTTCCTTGCATCAGAAAGTGCTGATGCAATCCCATCACATGACCAAATCTCACAAGAAATTCGTTTAGCAAGTAACTTTGCGGGTGATTTTAATTACCAAGTGGGTGCTTACTACTACAATGAAGAACAAACAATTGAAACCTTTGGTTTTGATGGTTTAGGTGGCGACTTTAACTGGGGTTATGTATTCCAAGAGCAAGATACAACGGCTTGGGCTGTTTTTGCTTCGGCAGATTATCACGTTTCAGATAAGTTAAAAGTGAGTGGTGGTCTTCGTTATTCAGATGACAAGCGTGATTTTAGAGCGGTACGTCTGGTAACTCCGGGTGATTTCAACAATATCGACTTAGAAAAATCTGCTAACCCAGAAGATTCACACGTATCATGGGACTTAAGTGCAGCTTATAAGCTTACTGATGATGTAAACCTATTCGCACGTGCAGCAAACAGCTTCCGTGCACCAAGTGTTCAAGGTCGAATCTTATTTGGTGACGAAGTAACTGTAGCTGACTCTGAAACTATCAACTCAATTGAGTTTGGTGTTAAGTCAGATGTATTAGATGGCCGTGGCCGTGTAAATGCGACAACATATTACTTCCAGATGGATGACCAGCAAGTAACTGCAGTAGGTGGTTCTGCAAACTTTAACCGTTTACTTAACGCTGATAAAACAGTTGGTTACGGTCTAGAGTTAGATTCAGAGTGGATTTTAACTGATGAGCTATTCGCTACATTCAACATCAGCTACAACAAAACTGAATTACAAGACAACTCACTGTTCTTGCAAGGCTGCTTTAACTGTACAATTACAGACCCATTTGTTGAAGGTAAAGGCTATAGCTTAGACGGCAACAGCTTACCACATTCACCAGAGTGGATTTCTAACTTCACACTACGCTACAGCAAAGAAATTGGCGACGGTGAGTTCTTCGCATACACTGATTGGTCTTACCGCAGTGAAATTGACTTCTTCTTATATGAGTCAGTTGAATTTGAAGGCGAAGCATTACTAGAAGGCGGTATTCGCTCAGGTTACCTGTGGGAAGCTGGCGACAACGAATACGAAGTATCTGCATTTGTTAGAAATATTACTGATGAGCAAGTATTCATTGGTGGTGTAGATTTCTCAAACAATGCCGCTATGGTAAACCAACCTCGTATTATGGGTGTTGAGTTTAAGGTGTCATTTTTCTAAGCACCTATTTATTTAGATTTCATAGCAGAAAGCCCATCAGTTGATGGGCTTTTTTTCGTTTTGAGATTGATAAAAAACACCATGAGAGGTTTTGTTAGGTATTGGACCGTGGAAAATATTTTTTTCTGATGCATTATCCTCTTCGGTTATGTACACCACCCAATAGTGACCATGACTTGTGCTTGGTAAATAAATGTGTGCAGCTCCGATAAGTGTTTGTTTTCGATAAAATGCATTGCGTGCTAAAAGGTGATCTGCATGAGAAGTCGATTCTTTAAAACTTTTCCAAACTACTTCAGGCGATTTTTGTCCGCCTGCTAATGCTTCTACTTGATTGGCATTACCAATACCATAATAAATGGGCAGTTCAACACCTTGATCACGTAACCTACCATTAGCTCGCCCATGAAAAACGAATTCGGTTTCGGCCATTTCAGCTACTTTCTCAATAGCTGCGGTAACTAGTCTCTTGTCACATCTCAATTTGGTACGCTGCTGTTCGTGGTCACTTATAATGAGATCGACTAAGTGCTGAGAGTATTTATCGCTGGCGCATTGAGTATTGTATTCATTCGCATAAATCGAAGTTGTAATTAGAGCTGCATTAAAAATTAATGCTTTAAAAATCGGGCGCATTTAGTATTTTCCAGTCTGAAGTGAGAGGGTGGTTAATGCCCACCGCCAAATAAGCGCTACTGATTTTATTTTGCTTATGAAGTTGCTTAAGCCCTTTATTTAATGCGTCTGCAATATGTTGATAATTAGGAAATTGAGTTGATATTGCGAAATGACGGCTATCCCACAGTACCGCTTTTACATTTGGAACAGGCGTTAACTGTTCAAAGCTTAAATCATTGTCATTTATGCGAAAATGCAGCAAGGTAAAATCGGCAATTTCACTTTTAACAAGGCGCTTCATGTTTGGAAATGATTCGATATGTGCCAGCTTAATTGGGTTTAACTGATTAATTGCCTGCCAGTCAGCACTCCAAAAGCGATTTGAAATTGCGGTTAAGCGCGACACATCATCTTTGTTTTGCGCCTTTAATGCGCGCTCGTTATTTACTGACGTATATAAGCCAACGTCGTATTCACCATTGCGAATAACCGCTTGGCTCGAGAGTAATGTATTGGGATGACTTGTAATATCAGAAAGCCATAGCGTGTCGGCACTTAGTGCGTATTTTCCGCTTTTGAGTAGTTCGATATTGCGGCCATATACTGAATTATCAAAATATACTAAACGACACTGGCACTTGCCTAAGTGCAGTGCTTGATTGAGTAGAATCACATCAACTAAATCACGACCCTGCGGTAAATTTGAAAAATCTGAGATAGCCAGAATATCCGTCTGTTTACTTAAGCGTTGTAAGTGTAATTTGACATCCTCAGCAATTAAAACGGGTACATCAATAAGTTCTTTAGATTCAGCATTAGATTGAACGCTAAACCCGAATATCAGCAATAAAACTACTTTTTGCAACCACATAATTTCTACACTAAATTGCTTGTTTATTTGATATACAAACAGTTTGCGCATATTTATGCAAGTTTTATGCAGTTGGATTTTGCATACTTTATGTTTATTTCGGACACCCAAACTAGGTTAATCTAGCTTTACTACTGAGAGATGGTATTTATTTCATATAACGTTAAATTGAAGTCAGTATAAATAACCGTTAGCAGCACATTAGTTATCCATATCTGAGGTGAAATATGCTACAGTCAGCGCGCGTTAACTAGAGGAAAATATTATGTCTGCATTTTGGAATTATCGCGTTATTGAGTGCCCAAGTGATGAAGGTACACTGTTTCAAGTACATGTTGTTGAATACAATATTAATGGTAAAGCAGTTAATTGGTCTGAAACGGCTGAAGGCTCTTTTGGTACGAGTTTAACGGGCTTAGCAGAAGATATTGAGCGTCAAAAACAGGCTTTAGAAAAGCCAGTGCTCACCGTAAAACGCTTAGCGCGTGGTTATGAATTGGTTGAAGTGGAAAGTGGTGACGTAGCAAATTCGCCAGTACCAGAGTCCCTACAAGAGCAAGGTTAAGGTAATGCCATTAAGTGCAATTTATTTTGACTTAGATGGTACCTTGGTTGATTCCGAGCATTTGCATGCCGTTAGTTGGAACAAAGTACTTGCGATGTTTGATTTACACTTTAGTGAGGCTGAGTTTTGCCAGCAGTTTGCTGGTAAACCAACGCTTGAAGCCGCTAAAGTGCTGGTTGAAGAGCACCAGCTGAGTTTATCCGCATCGGTATTAGCAAAGAAGAAACACACTGTATTCGCTGAGATATCTAAATTGCATTTACCCGCATTGTTACCGGGTGCGAAAGCGTTGCTAGCCTGGTGTCGCGAGCAGGGGGTAAAGGTTGCGTTAGTGACCGGGAGTGCGAAAGAAGAAGCGCATTCTATTTTGACAGGACACGATCTTGCAAAGTACTTTGATGTGATTTTCACACGTGATGATGTTGAACAGCCAAAACCGCATCCAGAGCCTTATTTAAGGGCAATCGCACATTTTTCATTAACAGCAAGTTCAGGACTTGCGGTTGAAGATACCGTTACTGGCTCTAGCAGTGCCAAATCAGCCGAACTATACACTGTTGTGGTGCCTAATAAATACAGCCTAAGTGCTGACTTTTCACACGCTGATGATCGCTGTTCATCGCTTTTTGATGTTCAAGCACTTATCGCCAGCAAACTTTAAAATTTAAAGTACACTTTAAAGAGCCGTTGAATTTTCAAGGAGGAAAAAATGGCTCTTAAAATTTCTCTATTCTTAACCTTATCACTTATTACATCTGCTGCTGATTGTGTCGAAGTGCAGCTTGCTAAATCCTATCAACAACAGCCCATTAAAGATTACCTAGTGAGCGAGAAGCTTGATGGCGTGCGTGCCATATGGAAAAACAACCAGCTTGTGACCCGAAATGGTAACGTTATTCATGCGCCAACTTGGTTTACTGAACATTGGCCGCGTGAGTGGCTTGATGGTGAATTGTGGAGTCGCCATGGTGATTTTGAGTTTATTGCTAGCACGGTACTCGATACCAAGGCAAATCATCAAGCATGGCGTAAAATAAGGTTTTATGTATTTGATATGCCGAATCACAGCCAAGCATTTCACCAGCGCTACTTGAATTACAAAACATTGATAGAAGCAACGCCTTCTGACTACTTGACGGCAATTGAACAGCGTCAATTTACTACTCATCAGGAGTTGGATGCCTACTATCAAGCCCGAATAAAACAGGGGGCCGAGGGCATTATGCTACATGCAAAAGCCGCTCAGTTCAGCGATGGCCGTAGTGATAATTTACTCAAGCTTAAGCCGTATCAAGATGCCGAGGCTAAGGTGGTGGGTTACAGTCAGGGTAAAGGAAAATACCATGGGTTAGTTGGCGCATTAATTGTTGAGCTGCCAAACGGTCAACAAATCAAGCTGGGCAGTGGTTTGTCAGATGTTATGAGAAACACACCGCCCGAGATAGGGTCAATGGTGACATATCGTTACAATGGCTTGACGAAATACGGCAAGCCTCGTTTTGCACGGTTTTTACGTGTTAGGCACTCTGAATGATTTAATCGAGTCGATCGGCCAAATAATTATGGTAGTCAGGGATTGTACGATGTATTTGTTGTGACATAAGCTCGCTGGCAATCAGCATATCAGCAGTCGCTTCATTACAGGCAACGGGAATATTCCACACCGCAGCAAGTCGCAATAGTGCTTTTACATCAGGGTCGTGAGGCTGTGAAGCAAGTGGATCCCAAAAGAAAATCAGTAGGTTGACTTCATGCTCGGCGATTTTAGCGCCAAGTTGCTGGTCGCCGCCCATAGGGCCGCTTAAAAGCTTTTCAACCGCCAGCCCAGTGGTTTTTTCTATTAAGTGGCCAGTAGTACCTGTGCCGTATAAATTGTGTTGGCTGAGTACATCTTGGTGTTTTTGGCACCATAGAGTTAGCGCTGATTTTTTACCATCGTGGGCAACAAGCGCAATGCTTTTTTTGGCGGGGATTGCAGTGGTAATTTGTTCCATGTTTTCACACTTTAAAATACTTCGAACACCAAGCGTAACCCCAATACAACAAAAATACTACCGGCAATGCGGTCAATCCATTGCTGCGCGCTGGGGTGATGTTTAAAGTAACCTGCAATCTTGTTTCCGCTTTTTACGTACAACACATCGATAGGGAAAGCCAAAATTGGGTAAAGCAAGCCAAAAATCAACAACTGTAACCATACTGGTGTGCTTAGCGAACTGTCGGCGAATTGCGGAATAAAGGCTAAAAAGAAGAGCGCGACTTTGGGGTTAAAAATCTCGGTCAGCATGGCTTGTACAAAGATGTTTTTTTCTTTTTTATTTGTAAGTTCGCAGTGAATAATTTCTGGTTTTCGTAAGCTATCAATAATGCTGGTGACACCTAAGTACACAAGGTAAAGCGCACCTATTATAAGAACCGTTTGATACGCTAATTGAGATGTTTTTAAAATCACACTAAGGCCAGCTACCGCTAATATTGTGTGTATTACGCCCGCGGTGGCAAAGCCAAATGCTGTTTGCATGCCAGCAGCTTTGCCTTTAGCAAATGTTTGCGCCATTAGAAACGCGTTTGATGGCCCCGGTGACACCGCAAGTAAGAAGCTTAAGGTGATAAATGACAGCAGCGATTCAAAGTTAATCATTAATTGATATCTCTAGTTGTAAGACGGTTTTACCGCGCTTTGATAGCGTTTTAGCGTTAATAAAAAAGGCAACACACTAAGTAAGTGCAGCGCAATAATAAATGGAATCGCAAGCGGTAGGTATTGGGTTAAGCTAACGATTAATCCCGCGCCACTCATTTGCATCATGCCAAGTAAGGCCGATGCTTTGCCTGCTTGCTTTTTAAAAGGCCCTAGTGCGTTACCTGCAGCAGCGCCCATAGCGAACGAATAGCCCATGGAGCCGACAAAAATTGCACACATAAAGCTGCTAACATTTGCAAACGTAAATTGAAATAGTAAAACCAAACATGCAGCGCTGACCATCAGCAACAAACCACATAATAAGGCGAGTGATGTAGAGCGCTTGATTAATTGCGGTGCCGTGAAACTGGCTATAATACTCACTGTGGCATTAATGCTAAACCAGAGCGTAAATTCTTGCTCGGTTAGCCCTTGTTGGTTAATTAAGTAGTTAGGGGCCTGTGCAACAAATGCCAAAATAGCGCCCATAGCTAGCATGCAAATTGTGGCATTAAACAAAAATGTTGGGTGTGAGATTATTTGCCAATAAGACAGTTTTTCCTCAGTTTGTTGCTGAGTTGTAATAGCAGGGCGTTTAGGAATTGCAATCAACAACACGATAAATCCGATTGCGGCAAATCCGGCTAAAAAGTAAAAGTTACTCTGCCAGCCAAATTGCAAGGTTAGCCAAGCGCCTAAAATAGGAGCTAATGCAGGAATAAAGCAGACAATACCATTTAAGTAAGAAATTACTTGGGCACTTTTGTTGGCATTGTAGTTATCTCTCACTAACGCAAATGTGCTAACAAATGTTGCCGCTGCTCCAACACCTTGAATGATACGGGCGATAATTAGCAAGGTGACGCTATCGGAAAACGCCGCAAGTACTGAGCCAACAAAGTAAGCAAAAACGCCAAATATAGCTATTTTTTGGCGGCCAAAACGGTCACTTAAGGGACCAAATAAGAGCTGTCCAAAGCCCACGCATAGCATGTAAACAGTAATGCTTGATTGAATATTGGTAATTGACGTATCGAGTTTGTCAGCCATCTGAGGCATGGCTGGTAGGTAAAGGTCGATTGCCATTGGACAAAAGATTACAAGCAGAACGAGGGCGAATTTTAGCATAATCTCACTACAATTATCAGGGGCGGTGAATTGTATACGTTATGCTTAGAAGATCCAAGCCTTAAGCGTTGGCTTAAGGCTTGTGGTTAGCGCTTGGTTACTAACTGGTTTGTTATTCAGTAATAATATGCGCTGATTGGATAATGAGTTGTTGTTTTGGCTTACCAAAGCGTGTCGCGTTTTCGTTAAACAGATCTAACACTGCTTCATCGCTAACTAGCTTGCCAAACACGGTATGTTTGCCATCTAGGTGCGGAGTTGCGCGAAAGGTAATAAAAAACTGGCTACCGTCGGTATTTGGACCGGCATTGGCCATGCTCAATAAGCCTTTTTGATCATGCGATACTAAAGGTTCAAATTCACCGCCGTAACGATATCCTGGGAAACCTTGCCCATTGCCAAGTGGATCACCACCTTGCGCCATAAAATCGCTAATAACACGATGAAACGTCAGTGAATCGTAAAAGCCAAGCTTGGTTAAATAAATCGTACTTGAGGCATGCATAGGCGCTGTTTTATGAAACAGTTCAAACTTCATTTCGCCTAAGCTTGTTTTAAGTACCCAGTAATAGGTTGTGTCTTGTGCAAATTCAAGTTTTGGCGGCAGCGTTAATTTGGTGCGCCATTTCTCATCTTGTTTATCGACTTTTTGTTCACTAATAAATTGTTCAACTTGCTTTACAGCAGGATCTTGAAACCAACATGCAGATAAAATAGCGGCTGATGTAAGCGCGAGTAGGGTATTACGTAATAAAGTCATTTAGGCTGTCTTCTTTTCTTTTTTTGGTGCTTTTTCTTCAGTATTTGTTACTACAGGCGTTGCTGCTTGTGTCATAGAGCCTTGAATTGAAGCGCCTTCTTGAATGCTAATAGTGTCGTGAAAAATATCGCCAACTACATTTGCCGACTGCTCTAATACCACTTTTTTAGCCTTAATCGTGCCTTTAACGGTACCTTTTACAATTACTTCTTGCGCGTTTATATCGCCTTCTACACGGCCGTCATTGCCGATAGTTAGGCTTTGTACATTCACTTCGCCAATGATGCAGCCTTCTAACTGAATTGTGCCTGAGTTGTTAATTGTCCCGGAGATTTCAACGTCTGATGAGATAATAGAAGGAAACGAATTTTTTTTCTTATTGGAGAACATTCTCAAATGCCTTAGTTAATTTTAACGGGTTAATGTGTTTTTCATTGTGTAAAATTTCATAATGTAAATGGGTGCCTGTACTGCGTCCTGAGTTACCCATTAACCCGATAACTTGGTCCTTTTGTACTTCTTGTCCACGTTTTACGTTAATTTTAGCCAAATGCCCGTAGCGTGTTACGAATCCATTCTTATGTTCAATTTCGATAAATTTACCATAGCCGCCATTGCGACCTGCACGTTTTACTGTGCCATGTGCTGGGGCAAAAATTTCAGTTTTGTGCCAGCCAGCTAAATCAACGCCGCGGTGCATTGCTCTGCGCTTGGTAACAGGGTCGGTACGTAGGCCATAGCTACTTGAAACATAAAATGCTTTAGCCGGCAAACTGGTCGGTAGTAATTCAAGGTTACCGCTTAGCTGATTAAGTACTACTATTTTATCTAATAACGCTTGCTGCTCTTTACTCAATACAGATGCATCAACCGCATTAAATGGACCACCTTGAGCTGTTTCATCTAACTCTTTGTTAATTAAGGTTGTGTGGTCAACCCCAGCTTTTTCCAACGCTTTTAATAGGCTCTCAGTACGGCCATCGACAACTTGAGAAAGAGTAGTAAACTGAGTATCAAGCAGTTGGTTTTCACGCGCGATGTCACTTTCAATGGTTTCTTCGCTAGTGCTGTCATCTTGCGTGTCAGATTCACCTTCACTTTCAGCCTTAGGCTCAGGTTTGATATCTTGTTTTTTATCTTGCGCTTTTTTTGTCGCGCCAGCGTCTACAGGCTTTGTTTCGGTGCCAGATGTTTTCGCTTGTTGCTCTGTTTGAACTGTTGGGCTTTCTTTTTGTGTGGCGTCTTGTTGCGCCTGAAATTCTTCTTGCTGCGCTTCAGGTAATGACTCAAGCATATTGGTCATTAGTTGCGATTTTTCATCAATTTGAGAAATGCGACTTGAAAGTTCGCTGTGCTTTTCACGATAGGATAGGTGTAGCGCATCAAGTTCAGATTGCTTTTGCTCAATGACTTGCTGTTGTTCGGTGATCACGCCATTTAGCTCAACGTATTGATAGCTACCCGCACTAGCAATAATGCACACAGCAAGACCTACGAAAAATAGCGTTACTTGCAGCCAGCTTGGCAAAGTAAGGTATTTTACGTCACCGTTTTGGCGGATCAGTAACTGTTTATCTGGAAAAAGTGCTTTTAACATTATGAAAACCGACGTAGTTAAATATACTGCCTTTGATTATTATTAATTAGCAGGCAAGTTAACCGGTACAAGATACCAACATACTGCAAAAAATCCAGGAAAATTTTTGAAATACGACTTAAGAAGGAGTATTAGGTGGCAATTTGCTTGCCACCTAAAAAGGGCAGGAGGTTACTTGGCAGGTAAAACTGTGCCTTCAACGCGGCCAAAGCCAATGCGGTTAAAGCCGTTGGCTTCACACCAACCACGCATAATCACTTTATCGCCATCTTCCAAGAACTTGCGCTCTTCGCCATTGTTCAGTTTAATGCTTTCTTTACCACCACGAGATAGTTCAAGCATTGAACCTGCTTCTTCATGTTCAGGGCCTGACTGAGTACCTGAACCTAGCATGTCACCTGGAATAAAGTTACAGCCATTTACCGTGTGGTGTGTCACCATTTGCGCTACTGTCCAGTAACTGTGTTTGAAGCTCGACTCAGAAAGCTTGCTTGGTGCAGCACCGTCAGCACGCATTTTTTCAGATTCAAGTAACACATCCATCTGAATATCGAATGCGCCTGCTTCACGGTTGTGTGAAGACTCAAGGTAGTCAAGCGGCTGTGGATCGTTTTCATCACGATGCCACTGTGTACGGTAAGGCGCTAACGCTTCAGTAGTGACAATCCAAGGCGATACAGTTGATGCGAAGTTTTTCGCAAGGAATGGTCCTAGCGGCTGATATTCCCACGCTTGTAAATCACGCGCAGACCAGTCATTAAATAAACAGAAACCAAATACATGATCTTCTGCATCTTCAATGCTAATTGCATCGCCTAACTCGTTGCCTTTACCAAGGTAGATACCTAGCTCAAGCTCATAGTCCATGCGTTTTGCAGGACCAAATGACGGTACGTCTGCATCAGGCGCTTTAGTTTGCCCTTTTGGACGAGGGAAGCTTTGACCTGACACGCCAATTGATGATGCGCGACCGTGATAACCGATTGGCACCCATTTGTAGTTAGGTAAAAGCGGGTTATCAGGGCGGAATAAGCTACCTACGGCTGTTGCGTGGTAAATCGATGTGTAGAAATCGGTGTAGTCGCCAATATGGCACGGAAGTGCATATTCAACGTCATCTTGTGCTACAAGTGCAGATTCAAGAGCACTTTGCTGCTCAGAACCTTCACGTAGTGCTTTTGAAAGCGCTAAACGTAGAGCAGACCAATGTGCCTTACCCATGCCCATAAATTCGTTGAGTGCAGGTGCGTTGGCAGCAATTACAGCTTCTTGAGCAATGCCTGAGAAAATGCCCGCATCTGCAACTACGGCTAAATCTAATACTTGGTCACCAATTGCGACACCACCGCGAAATTCTTCTGATGATCCTTTACGACGGAAAGAAGCAAATGGCAGGTTTTGAATTGGGAAGTCATTGCCAGCAACGTTTGCGCTGCTTATCCAGCTTTTTAAATTAATATCGTGCGTTTCATTGATAAAAGACATAGTCTTTCCTTTTGCTTTTATTGGCTTAGGCTAAATATGGCGATTGAATTAATAAATTCAAGTTTGAAAACATGTTAGCCTTGAAATAGCAAAAGCAGCCTGGTCAAAAAAGACGAAAGCTGCTTTTTATGTTGTTAGCTTATCTTAACTTAGAGAACACCACGGCGCTCTTGGTCACGCTCGATTGATTCGAACAATGCTTGGAAGTTACCTTCACCAAAGCCACCATCGTCAACACGTTGGATCATTTCGATAAAGATTGGGCCAAATAGGTTTTTAGTGAAGATTTGCAGTAAGTAACAATCTTCGCTTTGGCTGTCTACCAGAATTTGGTGCTCTCTGATTTTATCTTTGTCTTCTTTAACCCAAGGAACACGGTCAAAAATAGTCTCGTAGTAATGATCTACGATATCTAAAGTTGCAATGTTTGTTTGGTCAAGCTTATCTAGTGAGCCCACTAAGTCGTTAGTTAAAAACGCTAAGTGTTGAACACCTGGGCCATTGTATTCATCTAGATATTCATCAATTTGGTTGTTGTTATCGTCTTTACCTTCATTGATTGGAATCGAGAATGTGCCACATGGTGACTTAAGTGCGTAAGACAGTAGTGCTGTTTTCTGACCTTTAATGTCGAAGTAACGTACTTCTTCAAAACCAAATACGTCTTTGTAGAAGTTCGCCCATGTTTCCATAGTGCCTTTGTAAACATTATTAGTAAGGTGGTCGATGCGAAGGAAACCTTTGTCTTCAACAATGTTTTGCTCAGCTAAGTCTTCAAAGTCATTTGCATAGATAGAGCCTTTATCACCAAACACGTCGATGAAGTAAATTAGGCTGTCACCAATACCGTAAATTGCTGGGTATGGTAAATCTTTATTAGCCGCATCTGTTGCAGGCTTTGCACCGCGCTCAACAGCAACATCAAATGCTTTTTGTGCATCAGCTACACGCCAGCCCATTGAACAAATTGCAGGGCCGTGTGATTTAGCAAATTCAGCTGAAAAACCATCACGCTCATTGTTTAGTAAAAAATGAATATCATGTTGGTTGTAGTAGGTGATGTCTTTACCTTTAAACTTTTTCAGTTTTGAAAAACCAAAGTCTGCAAAGATCTTGTCCATATAATCTGCATCTGGTGTCGCATATTCAGTAAATTCGATACCTAATAAACCGAGTGGGTTATTTACTTGAGTCATTTTTTGTCCCCTAAAGAGTGAGAGATGGCTTATTACGTTTCGAGTGGCCAACTCTTTAAACACGAATTGGCTAGATAATTATGCAAAAGTTGTAAAAGGAAAAGAGC
Source organism: Pseudoalteromonas sp. MMG024 (assembly GCF_021654175.1). Taxonomy (NCBI): domain Bacteria; kingdom Pseudomonadati; phylum Pseudomonadota; class Gammaproteobacteria; order Alteromonadales; family Pseudoalteromonadaceae; genus Pseudoalteromonas; species Pseudoalteromonas sp. MMG024. Next base: position 70,366 of record NZ_JAKFZO010000013.1, on the reverse strand, counting down.
TAAGGTGATTTTGCTAGGGGTGGCTTTTTGTAAACTTTTAAATACAAAAAAGGCAATATTTAGCTGTTTCTTTTATTGCGATTTATTGGTGCGTAAAAAACAGCCTATTTTGAACGAGTAAAATTTTGATTTCTGCGGTGTGAATGGTGAGTAGATAAAAACAGGCTAAAATGTAGCACTGTTAATGGCGTGTGATTTTTACTCATTTTTGTGCAGTTTTGTTTACAATTTTGAGAAAGCGATGCGTACGCACAAAAAAAGGGGCGTAGGCCCCTTTTTATCAAATCCCTATTTTTTTGCCTTAAAGAACTTTTCACGTTGTTTTAACCAGGGATTAATCGCCATCGTGGCAACACTTTCACTGTGACGTTCCACTTTTTGATTGAGTGCCCGAGTACTTTGATTAAACCGCATCGTTTTACTTGGGCCGCCAAGATTGGCTATTTCATCTGCATCGAAGCTACGTCCAGCAAAAAGCAGTGCGTTTAAATAGCCCGGCTCAGTTTCATAAGTGTCGTCTGTAAGCAGTAACAAGGTATTACTGAGCGCCCAGCGTTCACCGATTTCACCTTCGTCTTTTTCACCGACTAACTCACCGTTTATAAATACTTTTAAAACCCCATTTTCAGGCGCGCTATAAAACACAATCGCCACGCGATACCAAGTGTTTGGTTGTAGGTTACCAAAGAAGCCACTATCACGGGTTGTGATACCTACGCCATTGGTGTCGCGGTCAACAAATAGATCCGCATCGTCGTTGTTAAGCGGGTCTGTTTGCAGTAGCCCACGGAATTCATTGCTACTGCTTTGCGGCCACATAATATCCATTACTAAGGTGTAATCGGCTACTTTATTGTTTTGGTAAAAATCGCCGTTAGCGGGCACATTGTGCTTTAATGCCAAGCCTTGCGATGGGCTATGACGACCAAAAGCCAGCACGCCAGAGCCGCCATCGGGTAGATCTGCAATATTGGCATCGCTGGTGCTTACAAATGGACTGCGTTCCGGCCCCCAATCTTTATTGAGTGGATCAAAATAGCTCAGTTCACTCGGGCCAAAGTCGGCATTAAATGGCGCATCTAAATCATTGAAATTCCAAATTGTGACATAGTTATCTTCAAGGCAGCTATTTAACGGTTGGTTGGTATCAATATGCACACATTGGCTGGTTCGCTGGCGGGCATATTGATCTAGCGCCCACCAAGATTCCGATAATTCTGTAGGAGTCGGTAACGTAACCCCCGAGAAGAACAGGCTGCCGTTATAGGCAGGGCCTTTTTGTAGTGCTAAGCGATAGGTTTTGTCATTGCTGATAGATTTATCACTTGCCAGTTTAAATACCCATTCTGGCTGCGCTAAACGCATTTGGTTTAGCTCGCTGCCAGAAACAGAGACTTCATAAAGTGCGTTAAACCCAGGCGTATCAGATGGCTGCCTTTCAACATAGTAGATCTCGTGAAATTTCTCTTGAGTTAGTTTGCCCGGAGTCCAACGGTTTTGTACTTGAATTGGGTCAAACAAGGCGGCATCGACACTGTGGGTAAAGAATGTTGCATTTGCTAAAATTTCGGCGGTTTGCGCTTCATTAGGGTAATTTTCAGAAAAGGCAATAGCGGTATTAGTATCAGGCGCGTAGCGCCCCATAATTTGCTCAATAGTGCCGACCATTTGTTGGTCAACGACATCGATATTACTCGTTAAATATGTTTTGTAGTCATAGTTAGTAATGGTGTTTGAATCGGTATTTATCGTCAGGGTTAAGTCCGTTAGGCCTTGCGCAAAAAAGTTTGGCTGAATAACCAGCGCACCGTTATCGAGTGCCTGAATACTTTCACCACCGTGGGTATGGCCACCTAATACTAAATTAACGCCAGTGATGTTTTCGGCAATACGGGTGTCGCCACCTATACCCATGTGGCTAAGCATAACCATAAAATCAACATCTTCACGATAGGTATTAACAATACTTTGTGCAACGGAAGTCCAGTCCCAGTTCATTTTAAAGTCGGGGATAAAATCTGGAATCGGAGCGGTTTGTAAGGGCTCATCGAGCTCGTTCCATGGTACTGATGTCATACCAAAAAAGCCAACTTTTAAACAACCTACTTGCACCGCGGCAAAATCAACAGCGGCGAAGCCGTTTTCGTCATTGCCGATATAGCGTGTATTACTGGCGAGTACAATGGCATGATCGTCATTGGCATAATCTAACAGTTGTGCTGGTCCCCAGGCATAATCGTGGTTACCAACAACACGCACATCAAACTCCATTGCTTTTATCGCATCGACCGTGGCAAGCCCTTGTGAAATTTGTTCTGCTACTGTGCCTTTTTCATAGTCGTCGCCACCATTAGTGAATAAGGTATACGGCTGTGCTGATTTGGCATTTTGGTAGTGGCCTTTTATGCGACTGAAGAGTTGTTCTTTATAGCCAAAACGAGAGTGTAAATCGGCAACATGAATAAAGCGTAGCGCTTGCTCATTGGCATTGGCATCACACTCTGGGCCAATCACTTTACTAATTTCTAATTCGCGCTTTGGCTCAAAAAGCACCGCATATTGACCAAGTTGACTAAGATTAGCTTTAACGCTTGCAGCACCGACACTGCTGGTAATGGGATACCAAGTTGTATTTTCTAAACGGGCTAAATACACTTTGCCTTGTTGATATTCAGTTAAATCAACAAACACTTCCATTTCAATTGGGTTGAGTAGTGTTTTGTCTTCAGGAGAGAGCGTATAGGTGTTTGAAATTACCTGTTGCGTTTGCGTTGAAGGCGCGCTTTGTGAAGTGGTAACTTTTAAGGTGAAATCACTGTCTGAAACACCTTTGGGTATACGCAGCGCCATTCTGCCATTATCAAAGCTGGCGTTTAAACTCATCGATGGTGTGATTGAGCCACCTTGTTCTAGATCTGGCACATATACTTTTTCAGTTTCGCCACCACCACATGCACTCAGCACTAAACATATTAGTAATGAACTTAAAAGCTTCGAAGTTTTCACATATCACCCAAAAGAATTAAATTGAGAGTGGAAAATACCATATCTGGCAGCCAAGCTTCAATGACACTTAATGACATAAAAAAAGGCCTATAGAAAGTATAGGCCTTTTTTTGCAATAAGTGCGTTATTAACGAGTTGCTGTTACTTCAAGCTCTTCTTCTAACACTTCTTCTTCAGTGTGGTGGTGATCTTCTGCACCGTGCATCCAATCAACAAGTTTATCTGCCATAAAGTACAGTAAAACACCTGAAGCAATCGCAGTAATAAAGATACCGCCAAAGATAGACATTGCATTTGCAAGTTGCTCTTCTTTAGTCGTATCGCCGTGGCCAATAAATGAACCAACGATACCACCAACTTTGTTAGCAATAGCAATAAATAGGAACCAAGCACCCATCATTAATGATGCAATACGTAGCGGAGCTAGTTTAGTTACCATTGATAAACCAATTGGTGATAAACATAATTCACCCATTGTATGGAAGAAGTATGCACCTACTAACCACCACATGCTTGATTTGTTTGATGGGTCACCGTCCATTTCCATAACCGCACCCATCATAAATACAAAACCAATACCTAATAAGATAAGGCCAAGTGCAAATTTAACTGGTGAGTTAGGTTCTTTGTTACCAAGACGGATCCAGATAGACGCAATTACCGGAGCAAATACAACGATGAAAATCGCATTTAAAGATTGGAACCACGTAGTCGGTACTTCGAAGCTACCAATGTTACGGTCTGTGTATTCGTTAGTGAAGATATTCATTAAGCCGCCAGCTTGCTCGAAGCCTGCCCAGAAAACAACAGTGAAAAGGCCTAATACCATGATTACTTTAATGCGGTCGCGCTCAACAGCAGTTAATGGCTCTTTACGTACTTCTGTTTGTTGTTGCTTTTCTAACTTAGCCGCAGGGATTGTACCTATGTTACCAAGTAGTTTTTGCGCAAATAAGAATTGAATAATCAATGAGAAGATCATACCAATACCGGCACAAATGAAGCCCGCTTGGTAGTTACCATCATAATGTGCAACAACTGAACCTACTACGATACCAGAAAGTGCAGCACCTACGTTGATACCCATATAGAAGATAGTAAATGCGCCATCACGACGGTTATCACCTTCTTCATATAAATCACCAACCATGGTTGAAATATTTGGCTTGAATAAACCGTTACCAGCAATTAATAGACCTAAACCTACATAGAACGCTTCCGTTTCCATGCCAGGTACCCATGCGTGCGGCGTACCTAAGATAAATTGACCCGCAGCCATTAAGAAGCCGCCGATATAAATTGCTTTACGTTGCCCTAAGTATTGATCCGCTAACCAACCACCGATTAATGGCGTAAGGTAAACAAGACCGGTAAATGTACCATACATTGAAAGTGCATCGGCTTGGGTCCAACCCATACCGTTACCGCCTTCAGAATATACTTGGTCTACTAAATAAAGTACTAAGATTGCGCGCATCGCGTAGTAGCTAAAGCGCTCCCAAAGTTCTGTAGTGAATAGCAGGAATAGGCCTTTCGGGTGGCCTAACATTTCACCTGCTTTAGGGACTGAATTCATCGTATGCTTCCTAATTCAAATTATTGTTGTGGCCAATATTATTATTGTTGTTACTACCTTTCGGTTTGAACGGGCGGCCAATAGTTATGTTTGGGTAACAGTTACCCAAAAAGCAGATTTGTGTTAATAAACATACTGAACGAGGGGTAAAATAAGGTTATTAATACAAACTGCATCCGGCCAGTATACCTAGAGAGTTTTTTAAACAAAAGCCCTTATCTAACAGATTTGACCTGTTTGTATGCACTTTTGCCGTTTATTTATGCAGGTCTTGGCACAGGCCTCTTAAAAACACGATAAAACCGTGCTCCGTTAACCAGTGTAGATGCGCTTCATCTTTTACCAGAAAATGGCCGCAAAAATTAAGTCCGTTAGCGAATATTGATTCGATATGCGCGGTTTTTCGTGGCACTAACCAGAATAAGTCTTTATGTATAATTAGGTTGTATGCACCGCTCTCAATATCACTTTTATTTAAAGCAAATTGTTGAAGCGCTTGTTGATAATACTTGATACACAGCGCTAAATTTAGAGGGCCAAATCGCACAAAGCTGATGTCGTCTAGTTGTTTTGCAATAGCTGTAATGGTGTCACTATGTACTAAGCGAATTAACTGCATATGACGATGCCCTTGGCTCGCACCAGCAATAGGGCCTGCATTATAAAAGCCAACATCATAAGGCGAATTTAAATGTTCAAGCCACGCTGAAAAATCAGATTCCGTTAATGGGCTTTGCTGCGACACAAATTCTTTACTGCACAAAAGAGCATGGGGTTTTAATACCGGAAACTTATTTAACAGCAGCTTGTGTGACGGTGGGCAGTCTTTTACAAACATCGCCTCTTCATGAGGTAAAAATGGGTTGGTCTTTTGCGTGCTTTGATGGGGTTTATCGATTTTTTTAGCGACGCGTAAGTGCACCGTGAAGTGAATATTATTATCCAAAAAGGATTGGCTTTGTGTTGTGAGTGGCTGGAGCGTTTTTGTTTTTAGTGCGATTTCTATTTGCTGTTCAACTGCTTGCCAATACATAATACATCCTATATTTGATCTTAATGAGCACGAGTGAGTTATGCGCCGCGGTTTTTCTGTGCCAAACGAAAATGACAGCTTTAATATACGCGTCTTTAAACAAGTTGTACCTTATTTATTAGAATTTCGCACGCGCATTATTATTGCGTTTTGTTGCTTAGTATTTGCTAAGCTTGCCAGTGTTTATTTACCTTTTGTGCTGAAATACACGGTAGACACGTTAGATCAACAAAATAATGTGGTGTTAATAGGCACGGTTGGTTTAATTGCCGCCTATGGTGTACTGCGCCTTGCCAATGTGGTGTTGTCTGAATTACGCGACATGCTGTTTGGCCGTGTTACTGAGCGCGCCATGCGCCGTATTAGTATGAAAGTATTTAGCCATTTACAACACCTCGACCTTAAATTTCATTTAGATCGCAAAACAGGTGGCCTTGCCCGTGATATTGAACGCGGGGTATCGGGCATTAGTTTTGTGATGCGCTTCTTTGTTTTCAATATTGGCCCAACGTTAATTGAGCTGATGTTGGTAATTGGTATTTTAACTACCAAGTATGGCGCTAAATACGGGCTAGTGATTGCCGCTTCAGTGGTGGTTTATATTACTTTCACTGTGTATGTGACTAATTGGCGATTAAAGTTTATTCGCGAAGCCAATATGGCGGATAATCGCTCAAACACCCGCGCCGTTGATAGCCTGTTAAATTTTGAAACCGTAAAATACTTTAATAACGAAGAACACGAAATTAAAGAGTACGACGTTGAGCTTGCGGCTTGGGAAAAAGCGCGCCGTAAAAACCGTTTATCACTGTTTGCGTTAAATGGCGGACAAGCATTGGTTATTGCGACAGCGATGACATCAATGCTGTTATTTGCAGCGCTTGATGTGGAAGCAAATGTGATGACCCTAGGTGATTTTGTATTAGTTAATGCCTTTATGATGCAAATATTTATGCCGCTTAACTTTTTGGGTTTTGTCTATCGCGAAATCAAAGGCTCGCTCACCAATATTGAAAACATGTTCGATTTACTCAAGGTTAACTCATCTGTATCGCGCAATAGCAAAAGTGAGTCACTGACGGTAAACCAAGGGGCCATTACATTTGAAAATGTCAGCTTTGGTTATGCAAAAGAGCGCACAATTTTAAATAATCTGTCTCTTAATATTAAGGCGGGCAGCAAGGTTGCAATTGTTGGCCCGAGTGGTTCTGGAAAAAGTACTTTAACCAAGTTGCTATGCCGGTTTTATGATGTAACCAATGGCAGCATTCAAATTGATGGGCAGAATATCGCTCAGGTTAAATTAGATTCATTGCGCGAAGTTATTGCCGTGGTGCCACAAGATACCGTGTTATTTAATGCCAGTATTTATGACAATATTCATTACGGCAACTTATCGGCAACGAAAGAGCAAGTGATTGCAGCAAGTGAAGCAGCGAATCTTAAAACCTTCGTTGAATCGCTTAACGATGGTTTTGAAACCCATGTTGGCGAGCGCGGTTTAAAGCTCTCAGGAGGTGAAAAACAGCGCGTTGCTATTGCGAGGGCACTATTGAAAGATTCCCCCATTATGGTCTTTGATGAAGCAACTTCAGCACTTGATAGCCATAACGAAGAAGCCATAATGCGAACCATCAAAAAAGTGGCACGCCATCATACGGCGATTATGATTGCTCATCGCCTCTCAACTGTGACCGATGCGGATCACATTTTTTATTTAGAGCAAGGGCAGCTGGTGGAAGAGGGGGCACACCAACAACTGCTTGAAAAAGAAGGGCGTTATGCCGCTCTTTGGCGCAGTCAAAGTCAGTAATTAACAAATAAAAAAGGGAGCTTTGCTCCCTTTTTCAATTATGTGATTAATAGTTAGCGTAAGGCACGATTAGCCTTGGTACTAATGGCAGCTCACCGTAAACTGGGTTAAACAAATACTTCACGTAAATTTGACCATAATTTGGTTCGTAAAAATCAGCGCGGTCGATATTAAAGCTCGCACCAATTAACCATTGAGGTTGCACGCGGTATTCAACTAAGCCCTCAATACCCCATGAAAATCCACTGCTTTTATCTGCAGCAAATGTTGGTTCAATGCCCGTTTCTACTGCTTTGAGCTCTGCAACAGCTTGTAATTCCGGGTTATTTGGGTAAAGTTCAATGGCATCTGTGGTTGTACGCGAATAGCCACCGTTCACTTTGAGGCGATAAACTAAGTCCTGCTCAAATCGACCATCTACTGTAACAGGCACTGACAGACCAAGGTATTTTTGTGGGCTGTAGTAACCGCCATGGCCGTACGTTTCTTCTGAAAGGTTATGCTTATAGCCCCAATACAACAAGTTAGTGCCGACAGACAGTTCAAAGTCTGGTTGCTGGATAAAGCGATAGTAGGCACCTGTCATCGCTCGTTTTCGGTCGTTATCAAGTACATTTTTGCCCTGATAATACTGATAATCGAGCGTCGCCCAAAAACCCCAATCGAGGCCAAGATCGTGATACAAGCCAAGGGTAATACCATTGCTGGTAACGCCACCCCAAATCTCATTTTGATTGACGTCTTCAAGGCCTGCATATGACAATACGCTGTTAGTGAGTGCTCTACGCTCAATTTCAATGTCGTAGCTAAAGTCTCCCAGACTATTTTGATAGAGCACGCCACCTACGATATTTGAAATTAAGAAGCCTTGTGGTGTGGTACCAATATCCACACGCCAGTTTTCGTTTTGCCAGCCAACACCTAAAGCAACACCTTGATCGCGAGGGGTAATGCTAAATAACGAGCAAGTATCATAGCAAAGTGCGCCAGTGCCGTAACGACTTGCGGCAAATCGTTCTGAAAAGTTAGTTTGTTGGGCTGAGATGCTAACGGCATCCGCTTTAACAAATAACTGACCCTCTAAAAATGGGAAGTAGCCTTCAAATAACGCTGCACCTAAGCCCAATTCATGATCGTTTTGTGTACTGGTTTGGCCGCTAAAGTCCCCAGCAAGCGCAATATGCCCATCGGTACGGTTTTTAATTTTTGCAATGCCCGAACGAGCAGAACGCATGTACCAAGTATCGGTTTCTTGGTCTTGTGCTAAGTCATGCAGCACTTTTTTGTCGGCAACATCAACACGTTGTTTTGTAAGTACTTGACGATAGTATTCAATCGCAAGTTCGCTTTGGCCAAATTTGTCGGCTACTTGGCCTGCAAGATTGAGTAATTCGCCATCGCTTGGTGAAAGTGCGAGTAGATCTTTTTGGTATCTGAGCGCATTGTCTTGATCTTTAAAATCGAGTAACAGGGCCATTAATCGGCGCTGATTATAGTTTTCATCTGCCGGAACGCGATAAACTAAGTGTCTAACTACTTTTTCACCCAGCGCATATTTATTACTAAATAGGGCTTTTTCGGCAACTTGATACTCAGTTTCGAACTCTAATTCGCCGTATTTGTGCGCATTTTCATATAAAAAATCAACTTGCTCAAAATCACCTTTATTTAACGCAAATTCAAGCAAGCGTGCATTTGCAGGAATGCTCGATGGGTTGTTGCTAAGGTATGATGTTAAGATAATCTCTTCGCGATCAGGCTGTTTTTTTACTTGGTAGCGCACCTTTAAGTTTTCAATTTCGCGCTTTTCACTTTGGGTTTGCGCCGGCGCCATATGCAAATTGGCAAACCATGAATCGAGATCATCGGCGTCGTCTGCGCTAAGCAACCATTCACTGTAGAGCTGATACCAGTAGAAGTCGAGTTTAGGTGCGCTATTTAGCGCGCTTTTGAGCTGGCTGGTGGCACGGTTATGCATGCCTAGTTTGTACCATTGCGCTGCAATTTGTGCTGTTTGCAGGTTACTTAAATCATTTTGATTTTCGATGTCTTGCAATAGGGTAAGGGCAGAGGCTTTTTGTTCGGTCTCAATTAACACATCGACTTGTTCAAATTGCTCACCGAGTGCCAACGTTTCTTTTAATTCTTTTATTTGCGGCGTGTAATCTTTCACCCGAATATAAGATAAGCTTTGTAATCCAGCACGAAAATCGCCTAGCGAACGCATATAGAGTGCGTGGGTATAGCGAATTTCTGGGTTCATTGGAAAACGCCAAAGCGCTTGGTTGTATACCTTCTTACTGGTGTCAATATCGCCTAACTTGCGCCACTCGAAGGCCAAGTCATAATAAAGCCAGCCATTTGTAGGTGAAGTTTTAATTGCTTTTTCAAGCAGTGCAATCGCTTCTTTGGGCTCGCCTCGCGCAGACAGTTCTTCGGCTTGTTCACGGTAAATTGCCGTTTTTGCAGCGTTTATTTCCGCACTGACCGTTTCGCGTTGTTTTTTAGTTAAACTTGATTCAAATCGCTCTAGTGCATTAATACTTTGTTGCTGTTCTACAATATTAAGCAATAAAGACAGGGCATAGCCATTATTAGGGTCACTGCGTAATACGGTTTGCAGGTATTTTGTCGTCTGCGCTGTGTCACCTTTGGCCTGTGCTACCTGTGATGAATAAATCAGAACGGTATTAGTGTCTTCTTTGAGCTTTAGCGCACTGGCTAACAGTTGTTCGGCTTTTGTCAGCTCTAAGGCATCAATTGCAGATCTTGCTTCGCTGATCAGCCCCCAAAACTTGGCAGTATTTAATAACCCTAACCAAATTGATTTATCGCTACTGTCTGCGAGTTTGGCGGCCTTACTAAAATATTGTTGGGCATCGGCATGTTTGCCTTGTGCCATTAAACTGCGGCCAAGGTCGCCCACTATATCAGCGTCTTTTGGTCTGCCAGCGGCTGCTTTACGTAACAGCTTTTCTGCAAGTGCGTAGTTTTCTTTTGCCATATGGCGTTTTGCGCGCTGCCAGGCTTGGTAGTTAGGGTCGGCTTCTAGCTTTAGTTGCGCAACTAATTTTTCACTAAATACTTCGTACTGTAATTTACCTAAATCACTTTGCGGATAGAGGCTAAAAAAGTAACTGTATTGTGAGCGAGTAAAGGTGCTAATTGGCATATCTTCTAACGCATTTAACCATACTCGCTCAACCTCAATGCGCATTTGCGAATGGGTTGCGTATTTACGCAGTATTGCCAGCGATTTTTTGTCAGTGGGTTTTCGTTTTAAGATATGGCGCGCATAGGCGACTTCAAACTGTGCAGTATTAGGGTAGCGTTGCGTCAGCTTAGTAAATAACTTTTTTGCTTGTTGCCAACTATCTGGATCGGCAGAAAGTATGTTGGCATATTCAAACTTTAGTCTCGCCGTTGGTATTTCGCCGCGAAATAGCGCTTTGAATTGCTTAGCAGCTTCTTTTGATTGACCTGCTCGTGATAATAAGCGCACAGCTTGCAGTTTTTCTTTACCTTCAGGTGAGTGAATATACGCAATGCTATCTAAGCGTTGAATATACGGATAAAACGGTTCATCTTTTTTAAATGCTTTGAGCTCTTCAACGGCTTTTTCCGTTTCACCTTGCTCGAAGTAGTAGCGGATCCAGGCAGCGCGAATATCGAGACTGCCAGGTTCAACTTGCTCTAATCGGGCGAGACTATCAATCACCAGTTGTGGCTTTTGTTGTGCCTCGCCGAGTTCAACTTGTTCTAAAAGCCAACTAATAGGCTGAGCATCAAGGCCTTCACTGGCGTGCAGTTGTGACCCAAGTAAACAGCTTACTAATAATGCTGCCGCTCTTAGTTGCATTCGGTGCTCCATGCCGGCACTAACGAACCGTCATTTAAAAACTCAAAACGTGCATTGGTTGCGGCGGTGCCAAACAATGTAAGTACACTGCTGTAATAGTTATTTCGCAGCTCATAGTCTATGTTGGCGTTGATCTTTTGATTAATCATACTTGCCGTTACGCGATCACCAAATGATTTCATAAAAGGTAGAATCGCTGCTTGAAAGCCAAGAGGGCCAGTTTTTGTAGTACGTCCTGTTTTAGCATAGGTGTTGAGTGGTACTGTGCGATTGCTACTTACTTTTCGCGCCATTGGGTCAAACTTAAACAACAGCTGTTCTTTGTAACTAACATCGTCAGCTAACAAACCTACCCATAAATAACTGCGAATAGCATTGAAGTTACCCTCATCATTGTGCTTTTTAGTGAAGTGGAAACCTTTTTTGGGATTGTATAACACCCAGTCAGGGCTAAAGCCTTTTGGTGCACTTTCTGAAAGCACTACCAACGATGAATTTAACACTTCTTGCCATGGTTGGCTTGGATAGAGCTCAACAAATCGTTGGAAAATAAACGGAGGTAAATAACTTGGGTTTAAACGCCATGTTTGTTCGCCTACTTCAAAGCCATAAGGCGCAGGTAATAGGGTTAACCCTAGTCCAGGTAAAAATTCAGTTTCTTCTTTTAAAATGCGCTTTGCCATTACCGCAGCAAGTACCGCGTAACGACGCTCATTCCATAAACGGCTCGCCTCTGCAAGCGCGTAGGCAATCCATAAATCAGAATCAGACGCAGGATTTGAATCTAAAATACCATAACTGGTTGGCGTTTTACGGCCCCAAAGCCAAGCAGGTAAACGTGCGCTTAAATCACCTTCAGCAAGGTGACGCTCGGTCCAATTAAGTAACTTATCAAAGGTTTCTTTATCGTTCGCCACGAGTGCGAAGAATAAACCGTAAGATTGACCTTCACTGGTGGTAATGTTTTTCTCAGACCCAAGATCAATTACGCGACCTTCTTTTGAGATAAAATTGTTTTTAAAGGTCTGCCACTCAGGCCACACCATACAACTTTCTGCTTTCAGCAATGTTGGCGTTAGAAGCAATAATACAATGAGTAACTTTTTCATATTTAGTCTTCCTTATTACCAACACGTTTGCGCGCTAAAGTATTGAGAACACGCCATAAGATAACAGATAAAATAAGTAATGTAATAATGGTCATAAATGCTAATAACAGCGGATGATCTGACAAGTGGAACCAAATAAGTGTGTGCAGCGGTAACGAACCAATATAGTAGCGCTCACCTAAATGCGATTGGTGCACTTTATAAGGATTGATAATCGTCGCAGTGCCTTGCACTTCAATTAATTTAGCGCCATCAATTAAGGTGTTGTTGATAAGCCCTAAATCATTGCTGGTTGCGGCCATAATTGATACTACACTGCGCTCGTCGTTAAACGGCGATTGGAATCCTGCAATGGCTGCAAGTGAACCATAACTCTCAAGTGAAACGTGCGTTGAGGCATCTTCATTACTCTTAGCGTACTTGTAAGGTTGAGTTTCATAAATTGCTTGTTTTATTTCACGTAGAGAGTGATTAATCAACACCGACATATGCTCGTTTTGAGCAAAACTTTCTGCACCTGTTTGCGAGCCAATGAGCAAGATATCTTTATCGTCGAAATCAATGTCTGCACCGTTATCGGTGAGGATCGTTGCTTTTAGTGATGGGTAACCCGTTGTTTGTCCTAAGTGACCTGTTGCAGTAAGCAAGGTTTCGACTTCATCACGGTTAGGTGATTGTGGTAAAACAATTAAGGTTTCGCTTAAATCTGCAAACTTAGTAAATGGAAAACCACCTTGTGCGTAAGCATGCAAATTAGGCATCGCAATATAATGGTGATAATCAGAGACATCAATTGTCGAGTTCTCATCAATTGCGCCTATGGTGCCCTCAGGTGCCGTAGTCTGACAAAACCCTTCTTTTTCAGTTGAGAATAAAAACTCAAAGGCTACGTCATTTTTAATATCCACTTTAAAACCGGGGACGGTAAAGTAACGTTCTTTATCGGTATCATCGGTCGATAGCAGTGGAATACGAATATCTTCATCGACTAACGTTGAGTACTCATTCGGGTCGAGTTTGTAACCTTGCACATACTCTTGGTTAATCGACATATTGAGACGTGAAACACCTTTATCTGTTGGTGGTGTATAGCGGTATTTTAATTCAATTGGTAAGCCGTCGGTGTACCAAGTGAATAAATCGGGCGCAACACGTACATCTAGTTTTACTGGTGGCGCACTGTAGCCAACAGCTTGAAGTTGATTTTTATACTCGACCAATTCGCCAAAACGAACTGGGCGATCTGAGCGGATCCAACGCGGCGCGTCGTAAGCTTTACGCGGCTCAATGTATTCAACCTTGTTAATCTTTGCACTGCGGCCAGTCATCATTGGCAAGCCTAATGCTAGGCCTTCGGCAGCAACTTTTAAGTCATCACTATTACGGCCTAAGATTAACAAGAGTTTTTGGTAACGGTGCTCTGGGTTTGCGATTACTTCAACAACGGGGCCATCAACACCTGGATAATCCGCCAAGAAATCAGGGCGATTATCATTGGTTGCAAAAACAATACTGTGTGAACTTGGTAGTGCATTGTAGTTAACTGGGAATTTTGCACCACGCCAGTTTGCCTTTGCGCCAAACCATGAGCTTAAAATACTTGCAGCGTGCAAGGTTGTGTTATCTGGCGTTTCGTTAAATACAAACGGCAGTGTTAACTGAGCGTAATCACGTTCATCAAAAAACGGTTCTGGGAACTGAGCGAGTAAGCTCTCAAATGGTAATTGCTGCTCGGTATAGGTAATACGACTGGTACGACTAATATCGGCCCAAATACTGGAATGAAATGGGTCTTCACATTCACGGGTATAGTGACCAATTAACTCAAATCTGAGGGTGTTGAAGTCTTCAACGAATTTAGGCTCAAGCTTAATGCTATGGCGCTGCATGCCCTCGTTAACTTTATCTGGACTCGCGTCTGTGACCGGAATTGTCGCCATAACTTCTTCATTTAAATACACCTTTAAATGGGAAAGTTCTTTGATCAATGCAGGTGAACTGGTAAATGCAAAGTCGAGACTTAAATCGGTAATAATGTGATCAACACGGTTAGTAAAATCAACCGTACGACTTGCTTGCACTCCGCGCAAACGCATATCCGGTCGATTCAATTGCTCAAATGTATAAGACAAGGTGCTTTGAGGACCTGCCTCAGGGTAACCTTGTTTGTATATTTCTTTATTTTCAGCAATTTTGATTGCGTTGCGGGCAAAGTTGCCTGTTGCATTGTCGCCGCTTGTTGTTGCGTAGCCACTGATACTACACAGCGAACTGAGCGCCAATATGCTTCCTGCTACTTTAGTTAGCACTTTCATAATTTAAATTTCCCAGTTTTGGCTTTTGCGGCATAAATGAGCCAACCAAAATTAAAATATTACCAATCTTTGTTATGTATTTCTTTGCTTTCGCTGGTGCATGAAAAATTAAGCTTTTAAAACCACGAATACTGGTTTGTTTTACATGCTTAAAACTTTCAGAGGGAAGATCATGCGTAAAATTCTCTTGCCATCCGAGCCACGCATCAGCGCGACTAAAGGTTGATTCAATATAGTTTTTCTCTTGCTCTAGTGTCAGATTACTTAAAATCAATCCAACTCGATTTTTACGTGCGTTTATCACTTTACACGGAAATGAAAACTGTCGGCGTCCACGTGACATAATCAGGTCAACATCAGTTTCCACATTGATTAAATCATCAGCTGGTAACTGTACGCCTACACCAACATCACTAAAATCGGTTACGCGTACTTTGTATGTTCTGCCATTCGCATCGCGTAGCGCAGCAGGGAAGTTCGCCGTAATACGGTGTGAGCGCCTTACTTGTTTTGCTTCTGCCGCAACCGCAATCGCCGCACCTAAAATCATAAAGTTATATAGTGCCCATGCCATACTGATTAACAATACGCCGATTTGAACGGGGTCGCCAAAAAATATACGAAAAACACCAACAACTAAGCCAATTAAGTTAATGGTTGCGAGAAAAAGGTATGGTTTTGAAATTTCCCAATCATAGAAGTCTTTATCGGTTAAACCACCTTTTTCGGTTACGTTAAACTTACCTTTGTTAGGCGCAAAAAGTGCCACGGTTGTAGGCTTTAAAATATACCAAGCAAGCACTGCTTCATATACTTCACCCCAAAATGAATAACGCCATTTACCTTGGATTCGGGAGTTGGTAATTTTAACCTGCATTAGGGTTGGCACAACGTACAGTAAAATTGCTAAAAACGGCGCATAAATAATATAGGCGTCAAAATAAATGAGTGCCAAAGGAGCCGTTAAAAACACGATGCGCGGAATACCAGAGAAAAAGTGCATTGCCGCGTTCAAATAACAAAAACGTTGGCTTAACGAGAGCCCGCGCCCAAGCAAAGGATTATCCACCCTAAATATTTGCGCCATACCCCGCGCCCAACGAATACGCTGGCCCACGTGGGTCGACAAACTGTCAGTAGCAAGCCCGGCAGCTTGTGGAATATTAATGTAAGCGGTGCGATAGCCTTTACGTTGCATTTTGAGTGCTGTGTGAGCATCTTCTGTTACTGTTTCAAATGCGAAGCCGCCAATTTCTTCAATTGCACTGCGACGAATTACGGCACAAGAACCACAGAAAAACGTAGCATCCCATAAGTCGTTTCCGTCTTGAATTAGACCGTAAAACAGCATGTTTTCGTTAGGCGTTTGGGCAAAATTACCGAGGTTCTTTTCAAACGGGTCGGCAGAGAAAAAATGGTGTGGTGTTTGTACCAGACACATTTTAGGGTCTTCGACAAATTGACCAATGGTCATCTGTAAGAACGAACGTACAGGTACGTGGTCACAGTCGAAAATGGCAATTAACTCACCATCAGTGTAACGCATTGCATGGTTGAGGTTACCTGCTTTAGCGTGAAAGTTGTTTGGGCGAACAATATAGCCAACACCAATCTCAGCGGCGAATTCTTTAAACTCGTCTCGTTTGCCATCGTCAAGAATATACACATTTAGCTTGTCTTCCGGCCAGTCTAGCGCCAGAGCTGCGATAGTCGTTGGTTTTACAACACTTAAAGGCTCGTTATAGGTTGGAATGTAAACGTCAACAGTAGGCCAATTACTGGTGTCTTTTGGTAGTTTTACGGGTTTGCGTTTTAACGGGCGCATGGTTTGGAAAAAGCCCAAAATTAGAATAAACCAGGCATACGCTTCTGCGGCAAGTAAGCCAAAGCCTAAAAACAAGGCGATAGGATCACCCCAATTAAGTGTTTCATTTACGCGCCACCAAATGTAACGGGTAGAGGTCGTGATTGACAAGGTTATCATTACAATTGTCGGTAATGGTCCTTTTATACCTCGCAACGAGTAGGCGATAAATAAGATCAAACTCATAAAAATCGCTTGTGCTTCAAGGGAAAAAGGAACCGTTATAAATATCGCCAATAAAAAAAGTACCGCAGTAAGCAGTATCTTAGTGATATGAGGTTTTTCCCAAAAATCGGCGGAGGTTAATTTTTGAAATCCGGTTTGGGTATTTTCATTAATCTCTTTGTTAAGTGATTGCCGCACACGCAGGGTAAACCATTTATCGAATCGCATTGCCCAGTCGATAAACAGAGGCAAAATTTTGAAAATGGAATATTTTGATTCTTTCTCAACAGCTTGTTTACCATCACGTTTAAACTTTACTAGCGTAAGAAAGGTTAATTGAATCACAAAGCGTATCGGGTCACCAAGGCGAAAACGGTTCGGTTTTAATTGTGGAAAGTAACGATAAAAAGCATTATCAAAATCGATACGCTCTAATTTAATAAAGGCATGCAAAACAAAGTAAGCCACAGTAAGTAACAGTGACATAAATACACTGTAACTATTTTCTTCAAAAAAGAAGCGATAGCGTGACTTTACTCTACCAATATTGTGCTTTGTGCTAACGAGGCTAGACGTATTCATATGTGTTACGACAGACTCTTGCGTTTGTTGTTTAACCAGCTTGCGAGTGCGTGAAAATCTTCTTTTACTACACTGAGCGGTGAAGTGTTAATAAGTACATTTTTAGCTGCAAGTGCCTCAGGTACTGCGCTGTCAAAATGAATAAAAAAGGGTGCTAATTGCTTTAGGTTTGCACGCCAAATTTGGTATACATCGAGTTCAAGCGGGTTACTGGCATTAAAGCGATTAATTAAGTAATACGCTTGGTTATGTGTGTTACCTTTTTTAATTTGGCTATAACACGCAGGATCGCAGGTCACTACATTGATAACGATATCGCTGTCATCAAGCGCTAAGTCATCTAGTGACATATGGCTTGGTACGTCAAACAACAGCCAACTGTTGCGGTCGATATCCAAACGTTTTGATTGATTTAACAGCGTATTATACGAAAAACTATTAGCAAGTTCAGAGCCATAGGGCACATACTTGACGTTATCTTCATTAATAAATGCGATATCAGCCCAGCTAGATTCTGCGTCTGCTATTTTATTTGTCCAACCTGATTGGTTTTGCCATTCATGACCAAGGTGCAGACACAGCTCATTTTTCGAATCAAGGTCAATACACAACACGTCGTGATGGCTTTGAGATAACAGTGTTGCTATATTGGCAATAATGGATGTACTTCCTGTACCACCTTTCAAGCCTTTAAAAAATACTCGATTCATACAAATGGACTTTGTTAAAACGTATAATTATTTAATTTCTTCGATTTCACTAAAAAGATCATACTTAGCAATGATTTTCGTTTCTTTTTGCTTTTCTGTAATTTCCACGTAATCGGCGACAGCAATCTTGCTTTTCATTTCTAATTTAGAAATATCGTGCGCATGATATGCATTTTCTATTGTTTCTGCATTTTGTTTATTAGTCACAATGTTAACCTTATAAATTACAACTTTTATATTATTAGTCGGTTAGATTGGGCTAAACTATTACACTCTATTACGTAGCTCGTGAGACAAAATAAGTGTTTTTTCCTTGTAGGCCTTGATTTTTGCGAGCTTGATTCAACTTGTCATAATTGTTATCGGCTCATGCAAATTTAATTTTAGCAGTTTCTAGTCAATCGTGCTGGACTTGGCTAAATGATTGTATATAAAATCATATTTTCACCTAAATAGAAAGTATTACTTTTATAGAGCATTGCGTCATGTATTATCAATGTGTTTATAAAGCAAAAGTGGGTTAAATGTGCATAAATTAAACTTTTTGGGTATTGAGAGCGAGCATGGGCTTATTTTTAAAGCTGCAACTTATACGCTTTTTGCCAACAGCGAAGAAGCAGGTATTGAGCTTGCCTTGAGCTCAATAAATGAACAAAGTAAAAGCTTTCTAATATCGCAAGACCCTGAACGATTTTCTGTTAAATCAGATAAATGGCCGCAACTTAAAAAAGCGCAACTTTTTGCCTTAGACACATCTTTTTTTATCGAAAACAGCACTCAGTTTATTTCACAAACAATTGAAGAGCTAAGTTATTATTCTGGCTTTCGTGGTGCGCATTTAATTATTCACTTTTCCGAAGATTTAGCTAACCATTTTGAAGCTAAATTAATTAAAAATTTATTGCATAAAACGCAATCTATAGCAGAGCGCTACAATATAAGCCTGATTTTTTTGTTTACGGGGAAAACGGCACAACAAAAAGCGCCCACTTTTTTAGCTCACAGCAAATTAATTGACGGTGTTGCCCATCTTAACAGCCATTTAATGAACCATAACTTGTACTTTGATTTTTGGCGCAGTGAAAGAGGGGTGGTAAGCCAGGTAAGTTATCAGTTGTTTTTTGAACAACCGGTATCGGCGGAACTAAACGTTCAAAATGAAGCGAATGCTGAACCTGTTTATCAAAATTTAGAGCAGGTTTTTATCAGCAAAGAGTTGCTGCCTAGCGAGACAAAATTACCGCCACATTATTTAGTGTGCGACGATAACCAAAGCGTAGCCGAACATGCTCGCGAAAATAAAGCTGCAACAGTGGTTTTGTGTGCGTCGCATGATGTTAAAAAGGCTGAACTTGCTGAACTTTGTTATGAATTACGAGATGTTTGCGGGCCTTGGCTAAAAATTGTAATTAAAAACAAAGATGGCGTGTTACGTCACCACGATGAGTGTGTATTTTTAACCTTAGGCGTTAACTTAATTTTGCATACAACTACAGATATTTCACGTTTGATGTCGCAGGTACAAGCTTTGCAAGGCGTTAAGTTTGTGCGTACGCTGCCAAAAGATTACAAAGCAGTGTTGGCTCATGCCAAAGGGGTGGAAGCAAAAGGTTATTTAACCCCAAGCAGCTTTGTTGATGCCGTGAAACTGCAACGTGAAGCCAGTTTATCGACAGGGATTAGCGGCGTTTTGGTGATATTGGATTTAATTAAAGGCGTTGAGCCAATTGATGCATTACGTCTTTTTTCTGTAAAACGTAACGGTGATATTTTTACTGCGAACCAATCGCAAGTTTTGCTTTATTTGCATGCTTGCCGAGAGAATGATGTGGATAACGCCATTGAGCGATTGTTCAGATTAGCAATCAGTGAGTTCTTTGCCGCTCACAGCATTTTTTCGCAAGACTTATACATAGAACAAGTTTGCCGAGAACTTAAACATGCCGACGACAACAAAGAATTGGAAGATTTCTCGATGCAGTTACTTGAATCTACGGTAGAGCAAGTGCCACTTGCAATGAGTACATCAGGACGCACGGCTGTTGTAAACGATATAAACCGCTTTCCAAGTCGTCAGCCTTGTAAAGCGCATCCTCTTAAGTTTCTGGAAAACAATTAATGTACTTAACTTATATTATTTTGGCGTTTATTTTTGGCATTGTGATAGGTATTGCAATAGCGCAGTTTTCAAAAGAGCTTAAGCATTTTGTTACTAAGCTCTACAAAGCGTGGACGTTTAAACATAAAGCGATTCATCCATATAAGCCGCAGGAAAAAGAATAATCAATGAGCATTGCACACCCAGATAAAGATCCGTTGCGTTATGACGCACTAGGGCTTTGGAATTTATATTTCTTAGTTAAGCTAGGCTTATTTTTCTCAGATGTTATCGATTTGCATGTACTGGAAAATATTGCGTTTATTGCGTTTCTTTTATTGCCGTTCAAGCATACTTTGCTGATTAAGGCTAAACATATTATCGGGGCATTTGTCGCATTATTTTTATTGCATTATGACTCTTACTTGCCACCGCTTAGTCGCTTACTTGAAAGCGGTGATCTGCTTAGTGATTTTAGTTTGCCGTACCTTATCGAGTTGTTGTCGCGCTTTTTATCGTGGCAGTTTGTCGCCATGGCGCTGGTCTTGGTCATTGTTTATATTTATTTAGTAAATTGGGTTCGTTTTACCACGGTGAGTATTGTGGGTATTTTGTATATTGGCGCATTACAATTTTTTGCCAGCCAAGAGAGTATGCCACCCGCGCCGACTTATGTACAAAATAGTGCTCAAGCAATGCAACAAAATGTTCAAAATACCTCCTTAAACCCAGAGCAAGCAATGTCGGCGTTCTATCAACAACAAGCACGCTTAAAAACCGAATTTCCAGCATCTAACCAAGGTGGTGACTTTGATATTGTGCTACTCAATGTGTGTTCACTTGGCTGGGATGATTTAGAACGAGTGAATCTTAGTAAGCACCCTTTGTTTAATCAGTTTGATTTACTGTTTGATAATTTCAGCTCGGCCACCTCGTATAGTGGACCTGCCGGTATTCGTTTATTAAAAGCAAGCTGCGGGCAGACATCTCACCAAGGTTTATATTCAGATGCGAATAAGCAGTGTTACTTATTTGAGAATTTAAAGTCGCTGGGTTTTGATAACGACTTTGCGATGAACCACAATGGTAATTTTGATAATTTCCTTGGTATGGTGGAAAGCCAAGGGCGTGTTGATGCAAAACTACAGTCGTTACAAGGTGTTAAAATTGCACAGCGCTCATTTGATGGCACACCTATTTTTGATGATGGTCAGGTATTAAATAAGTGGCTTAAATCAAGACTAACCTCAAATAAGCCACGTGCGGCACTTTACTACAACACCATTAGTTTGCACGATGGTAATGTGATTGAAGGACGCAGTAAGTTTGGCAGCAGTTTAAAAAGCTACGGCACGCGTACAGAAATATTATTTAAGCAATTTAACCAGTTCTTTACGCGTTTAGAACAAAGCGGCCGTAACTATATGGTGGTTATGGTGCCAGAGCACGGTGCATCATTGGCTGGCGATAAGATGCAAATTGCAGGTATGCGTGATATTCCAAGCCCTGCAATTCTAGATATTCCGGTGGGCGTTAAGTTTATTGGGCCAAATGCCAAACCAAATAGTGCACAAAAAGTGATTTCTGAGCCGTCTAGTTATCTAGCTATTTCAGAGCTAATCGCCCGCGCAACGCGACAAAACATCTTTAGCGGCACCTTAGATCTTGGCATGCTAGCAGCTGATTTACCGAAAACACCTATGGTGGGTGAGAACTCGGGTACACGAATGCAGATGTTTAATGGTAAGCCATATATTCAGCTCGATGATGGTGAATGGATGGTTTACCCAGGATACTAAATAACCTGAAATCGGGTTAATCAAAATAGGGAGCGTTTGCTCCCTTTTTTGATTTGAATGAATAGTTATGGGTTATAGCTTTTTTGTTCATTTATGTTTACAAAACTTCTTCCAATCTTTGGTTTTTTCAGTATTATCAAAATATTGTGCTTAAGCTGGTAATGGGGAAATTATGCGCTTAGAGATCCATTGTGCGGACCGAATTGGTATCGCGCAGGAAATACTCAATATTTTAGTAAGTTACCAAGTTGACTTAAAAGGTATTGAAGTTGATTCAGTTAACTGTCGGATGTATGTCTCTTTTCCGCCAATTGAGTTTGAACAGTTTCAGAAAATTATGCCTGAGATTCGTTTAATTCAAGGTGTAGAAGATGTAAGAACAACCGCATTTTTACCTTCTGAGCGAGAGCATAATGAACTTACCACTTTACTAAGCGCATTACCCGATGGGGTTATTTCTATTGATGTAAAAGGTATTGTGCGCCAATGTAACGATTCGGCTTGCCGCGATTTAAATACATCAAGTACAGAAGTAATTGGCCAGCATATTAATACCCAACTTAAAGGGTTTAACTTTACACGTTGGTTAGAAAGCGCCGAAGTGCTTGCACAAACGACGCGTGTTGAAGTGAACGGTGAAGATTTTATTGCCGATATCTTACCAATTTCAGTGCCTGACGCTGAAAATGAAACGATTTTTGTCGGTGCGGTAGTTAATATTAAATCGCAAAGCCGTTTAGGTGAGCAGGTGAGTGCCTTTAGACGACAAGGCAACGAGAGTTTTGCAACCATTCATACCCACAGTAGCGCCATGCGCAAAGTAGTACGTGAAGCGCGCAAAATGGCGCAGTTAGAGGCACCAATTTTAATTACAGGTGAAACGGGCACAGGCAAAGAGCTGTTAGCGAAAGCGTGTCACTATGCGTCAAATCGCGCAAACAAGCCGTTTGTTACGCTATCATGTGCATCCTTGCCTGATGATGTGGCTGAACCTGAATTGTTTGGTTGTGCACTACCCAATGCTGAAAGCCGGGGTGTATTAGAACAAGCCGACGGCGGAACTGTATTTCTTGATGAAGTAGGGGAAATGTCGGCGCAACTGCAAACTAAACTACTGCGGTTTTTACAAGACGGCACTTTCAGACGTGTTGGCAGTGAAAATGAAGTTAAAGTTAATGTACGGATTTTAGCGGCAACACAAAAAGATATTCCGGGCATGGTACAAGAGGGCCGCTTTAGGGAAGATCTTTATTATCGCATTAACGTACTTAGCCTAGAGCTTGCGCCGTTAAGAGATCGTAAAGCCGATATTGTGCCGCTAACAGAGCACTTTATTAGCCGTTATTCGCATCAATTAGGGCGCAAGTCGCCGGTATTAGATGACACCATTACCGCGTTTTTACAGCAATATCCGTGGCCGGGTAACGTGCGTCAATTAGAGAACTCTCTGTATCGAGCTATTTCACTACTTGATGATGAGAATTTAAGTATCGAGCATTTACAGCTACCTAGTTTCACCAATGATTTGGGATATCTTGAGTCTGATTTTGAAGGTACGCTAGACCAAGCGGTGAAGCGCTTTGAATCGACCCTGTTAAGAAAGTTGTATCCTGCTTACCCAAGCTCGCGTCAACTTGCGAAACGTTTAGGCTTAAGCCACACCGCAATTGCAAATAAGCTACGCGAGTATGGCATTAATCGTAAAACCATTAAGGTGTAATGGTTTAAAGTAGATGGGCTAGTTTACTTTAAGTGGCTAGCCCTAACGTCGTCTTCCGTTGTCTTTGGTAATACCACTTGGAATAATGTAATTAATACCGTCTTTATTAAATACGATTTTGACGCTGGGATTGCCATTTTTTAGATAATAGTTGTATTGATCAATCCACAGGATATAGTCGCCACGCACAGGGTACTCTAAACGCTTTTTTTCAAGCTTAATAACATGCGGCCCTAATCGCCATTCAAACTCAGATATATAACCATTGGCAAACTCCTGTACAAAAACCGCCTGATCGTCTCCTGCCAGCGTAAGTGCAATTGAATAAGAGTCCGGCATTTGATCCATAGGATATTGTTCATCACCTATGGTAAATAATTTATTTTGTTTGTCCCATTTAAAGCCAAAACTAAATTCTTGCTTTAAACCAGATGGGTAAATAACTGTGCCGCTACCAGGTAACTCAAAACTCGCCTTAAGCTGGAAGCTAACGCACATAAGTATAATAAATGAGATATACGACTTCATAAAACCCTTAAAGTATTGTTTTTTGTACTTGAGATTATTATTAAACCTGAGAGAATAAACTTTTCTGGTAAGACCACTCAAGACAAATGAATTTATATTTTAGATTACTATTACTCTTTTATCGGATAAAGCGTAATAAACTTTATCAACCTTTGTTAGATGAAGTTGAAATTGATTTTCGAGCACTACCAAGCGACTGTGATATTAACCTTCATCTCACTAATTCGCGTTATCTTGCCTTTATGGATTTGGCGCGTACTTGGATGACTGAGCGTTTGGGGTTATTTTCAGTGGTAATGAAGCGCCGTTGGTTTCCAATTGTTAATGCCACAGCAATTACCTACATTAAAGATATTAAACCTCTGCAAACTTTCACTGTGGCAACACAATTAGTTGGCTGGGATCATAAGTATTTTTATATTAAGCAAACGTTTAAATCGGAGCGTGGCTTACATGCAGTTGCTTATGTCCGAGGTGTATTTAAGAGAAAAGGTGGTATTGTAAGCGTTGAAGAAATGCTTGATGCAGCAGGTTTTGATGGCGAAGCGCCAAAGCTACATGAAGAAATTGTGCACTGGAAAGAAATGCTTGAGTGTAAAAAGCAACGTGACCATGTTTAGTATCAAACGCAAGTTTGTTGATTTTTGTATTCTAATTTAATGTAAAACTTAACTATCCCAAACAGTAAAAAGCCCCTTGCGGGGCTTTTTTGATTTAGCGTTTAGAACTTGTAATTTGCTTGTAAGTACATAAAGCGGCCTTGGCCACTGTGCACATTGGTCGCAAAACCCATAAACTCGTTGTAAGTAAATGGCGGCTCTTCATTAAATAGGTTGGTAATACCTAATGTGAGTGTTGTATTTTCAATACCATGGTAGTTAAAGGTTGCATCAACCGTGATAAATTCATCGACATCAGATAACGTAACTGTTTGATTGTCAATTTTGTTACCTTGCGCATCTCTTGCTGCTTGAATGCGAACTGAATCATCTTGTTTAAATGAATCAACATAGTTAAGTGCAAGTGATGTAGTAAAATCATTTATCGCGTAATCAGCACTTAGTGTGAAGCGTAGTTCAGGTTGTTCAAAGTCACCGGCTTCAGTATCGATACGCTGACCACCATTTCCATCAGGTCGCTTATCTTCATACTCCAGCATATAATTCATCACGTACGAGAATTTAAAGTCGCCGATTTCTGTCGGTAAATTGTATTTTACATCGACATCAAGGCCTGATGTGGTTAAGTCACCAATATTTTGGAATGTATCGTAAATAACAACAACTTCGCCTGGATCGTTAGCAATGCCGGTTGGTATACGTTCAACAACGTCTGGGTTTCCGCCTTGTGTAGTAAATATGAACTGAGTATCAGAATCAATAATATCTTCAATATCATAGCTGTAGTAATCAACTGATACGCTTAAATCATCGGTAATATTATACACCACACCAAGGTTAAAACTTTCAGACTCTTCAGGACCTAAATCTGGGTTACCTTCAAAAATAGCAGTGTACTCGAATGGGTCACAGCCAAGGCCAACCAAGTCACAGCGATACTTATCAACCAAGGTAGGTGATTCATCAGTGCGGCCAAGGCCAAGTTGGTGTAGCGATGGTGCTCTAAATGCTGTACCCCAAGAACCGCGTAACAGCAGGTTATCTATCGCGCGCCAAGAGAATGACAATTTTGGATTAGTGGTATCACCAAAATCACTGTAGTCTTCATATCGAACCGCCAACTGTACTTCTAAATTATCAATTACCGGTACCGCAACTTCTGCAAACAACGAGCTATTGTCACGTGTGCCGTTTGCTTGTGTCGCTTCAGTTCCGAAAATTTGACCACGTAAATATTGGTCATCTGGGTTATCGCTAATTGACTCTTCACGATATTCAGCACCCACAGCCAACATCAATTCACCTGCAGGTAATTCTGCTAATGGGCCATTTACTTTAAAGTCGAATGTTTTATTGGTTGATTTACCGATACGTGTGGTAGTGGTTTCAATATAATCTAACACTTCTTGGCCATTTGATGACGGTTCAAATGGGTTGTATGCGCCAGAGTCAATCGCTTCTTGTAATCGTACTTTATTAGGGAAACCGTCTACACCGCGTTCAACCGACTGGCTTTTAATGTAAGAGTAGGCAGCTTCATAGCCCCAATCGCCCCACTCACCCTCAAAACCTAAGATTGCACGGTAATAATCTGCATCAACACGCTTTTCGCGGTTACCAATATCAACCATGCGGCGACGCATCGTTAAATCTTGACCATGGAACTCATGATCAGGCATATTGGCAAATGGATGGTTGATGTTGTCACCATCCATATTCAATTCATTAAAGCTCGGGCTACCAGCACCGCGGATCATGGTTTTAGAATTTTGACCGTTAAGCTCTGTGAAAACACGGAAAGTATCATTCACATCATAACGACCTGAATAGTTAAAGCTAAAGCGCTCATTTTGCGGGAACATGGTCATATAAGGTGCATAGTCATAACTACAGTAATTTGTAACTATATCCTCAGGCGCACACACATCATTGCCAAAGGTGTCTGGCATACGATTAGTTGAATCAGACTTTAGTGCTATAGTGCCAGGAATACCTGACGAAGAGCGAAAATCATCTGCGTAAACATCACCTGTGCGTGCTAATTGATTGGCTGTTGCACTGTAATCACGGTCGGCGTAAAGCACTTCTTCGCGGTTAAAATAATCCAGAATAAAGGTGTGAGAGCTGTTATCTGTGGTGTTACCAAAAACCACAGATACGTTTGTTTCTTCACCACCGCCATCTGCGGTATCGCCATATTTAGCGCTAACTTCTACACCGTCGATGTCATCACGTAAAATAACGTTAATTACACCAGCAATCGCATCAGAACCATAAGTAGCAGATGCACCATCTTTTAGGATATCGACACGTTTAATTGCGGCGATTGGAATATTGTTAATATCAACAAATGCGGTATCAATACCTTTTGCAAACGGGCTTACCGACACGCGGCGGCCATTCACTAAAATTAATGTAGAGTCAGCACCTAACCCCCGTAATGACACACTCGAGCCGCCATTTGCGGTATCGTCACTGCTGTTGGCTTGCGTTGAAAATGTACCTTGGCCAGAAATTGGCAGTTTTGCGAATAAGCCAATTAAGTCGGTAACGCCTGTTTTGGCAATATCATCAGCTGATAAACTTGTTACAGGTGAAGGGCCTTCAAGATCGGTACGTTTAATATGAGAGCCGGTGATCTCTATGCGTTCGACTTGTTTTTCTTGTTCAGCATTAACTGTATAGGCTGAAAACAGTAGTGACGCAGAAATAACGGAGGTTAAGGAGTTAAGCTTAAACTTTGTAGCGCGTTTCATGGACCATTCCTTGTTTGATTATTATAAATTTAATGATTAACCCATAGCGTGAATTAACCTTTTAAATTAATAACATGTTAATCAAAAATTAACAATAAGCTTACTTTTGTCCCTAAAACTAAAGTGTAACTTTGTTTGTGAAAAGATATAGCTTGATGAGAAATCTTATCTAGAGGTATGTGAGGTGTGAGGCGATATAAGTTGATTTAAATTTGGCATAAAAAAACCACGCAGAGGCGTGGTTTTTAATAATTTACTGGGCGTTTAACGTGCTGAGTGTTTCATCATGCGTTCTTTTTCACGAGCCCAATCTTTATCTTTACTGTCGGCACGCTTATCGTGCAGCTTCTTACCTTTAGCAAGGCAGAATTCAAGTTTAACCCAGCATTTTTTCCAATACATTGCAGTGGCGATTAAAGAAAAGCCGTCGCGTTCTACTGCACCTACTAAACGATCGATTTCACGTTTATTGAGCAGCAGTTTTCGCGGCCGCATTGGATCGCACACAACGTGTGTAGACGCTTGAATTAAAGGCGTAATTTGGCTCGCATGCAAGTAAGCTTCGCCGTTTTTAACTTGAATAAAGGTTTCGGTAATATTTACTTTGCCGGCGCGAATACTTTTCACTTCCCAGCCTTGTAATTCCATACCAGCTTCAAATTTATCTTGCAGCAAATACTCGTGGCGCGCTTTTTTGTTTAGCGCGATGGTATTGCTTTGTGCTTTTGGTTTTTTGTATTTTGCCATAATGCCGCCATTATACTTATCCGCTATGGTTTTACACTATTTTTTGCCATTACACGGGTTATTTTTTGTTTCTGCGTCAAACCTTGGTAGAATTCGCCATGTTAAATCTGGAGAGAATATGCCGCAAATTAGTCGATCTGCGCTCGTGATGTTTAGTGCGCAGCAAATGTATGATTTAGTTAATGATGTTTCTAAATATCCTGAATTTTTGCCAAATTGCTCTGGTGCAAAAGTACATAACCAAAATGAGTTATGTATGTCTGCATCAGTAGAAATCTCGAAAGCTGGCATGCGTAAATGGTTTTCAACGGAAAATACATTAAAAGCAGGTCAAGCGATTGATATGCGCCTGATTGATGGTCCGTTTAAAACCTTGGCGGGTGGTTGGAAGTTCACAGCACTTGATGATCACGCTTGTAAAGTGAGCTTAGAACTTAATTTCGAATTTACCAACAAGCTGGTCGAACTTGCATTTGGCAAAGTATTTAATGAAGTGGCAAACAATATGGTAAAAGCCTTCACTCAGCGCGCGAAACAGGTTTACAAATAAATGAAGTCGATTGAAATAGTTTACGCACTGCCTGACAGCGCAACAATGTTGACGTTTAATACTGAGGACGACTTAAGCGTTGAACAGGTTATTGTACAATGCGGTATTTTAGAGAAATGCCCTGAGATTGATTTAACAAAGCTTGCGGTAGGTATTTGGAATCGTACCTGTAAGTTGCATCAAATCGTAAAAGACGGTGACCGAATCGAAATTTATCGTCCATTAATTGCTGACCCGAAAGAAGCGCGCAGACGCCGCGCAGAAAAAGCGAAAGATGAGGGTAGGGCAAATAAGATTACGGGTGGGCGTTCAGGACGTCGCCAATCATAAAAACAAAAAAGTCATGCAATTGCATGACTTTTTTTACGTTAATTTGAAGTCAGAATAAGTGTTAACTTATTGCTCTAGCGGTGTATTAAATGTTTCTGGCGTTTCATAATCACCGCGTAACGCTTTTAGTTTGTCGCCTTCAAATTCAACCACAAGCTCTTTGCGCACTTCGCTGTCTCTGCCTGGGTTAAATTGATATAAGTAATACCAATTGCTCTCATCAAATGCATCTTTTGCGATTGGTTGACCCAATACATAGAGTACTTGTTCACGTGTCATTTCAACACGTAGCTTATCAATATCGCTTTGCTCTAAAAAGTTTCCTTGAGGAATTGGCATTCTATATAGCCAAGATGAGCAACCTGAGGTAAAAACGATCACTGCGCACAGCGAAATATACTTAAACCATTTCATTGAATACTTTAATCCTTACTACTAATCGCACCATGATACCTCTTGCTATCAGGTTATAAAAGTGTAAATTTGACCTAAATTTTACAATGAAGTTCCCAAGTGTTTGTTTTATGTCGCAGTTAGAAAGTCCCACCAAACAAAGTCATGTACAGTCAACTTGGTTTATTTACATAGTTGAAACCCGCTATGGACATTGGTATACCGGTATTACAACAGATGTTGCACGACGTTTTTGCCAGCATAGTTCAGGTAAAGGGGCGAAAGCGTTAATTGGTAAGGGGCCGTTAAAATTAATGCTTGAGCGGCAAGTGGGCAGCAAAAGTGAGGCCAGTAAGTTAGAATATCAAGTTAAAAAATTATCAAAAAAGCAAAAAATTAGCTGGGTTAATGCCTGCTTAGCAACTGATAGTTTGCATCCAATTGAGAAATAACCTTAGCAATATTGTGTAAGCTGCCATCAAAAAAAGCGTGATCAAGATTTTCATAGGTGTCGTGTTGGCTATGATAATTGCTGTGCTCACCTACGCCAAAATACAAAATAGCAATGCGCTTGCGGTGAAATTCGCGGTGGTCGCCAGCATCAAGTATGCGTCTGCGTTGATTTTTAATTGTTCGATTATAAAAGCCATTACCTCTTGTGAATTTTACCTCGCTGTCTTTATGCCAAATGTTTGTGCGCAGTGATTCAATAAACGCCTTAGATGGCGCATTATAAAGGCCAAGTAGTTTGTTACGCTTGCTTACTCCAAGCATATCTAAGTTAATATTGATTAGTACATTTGACAGCGGGATGGGTGAAGCCTTGATAAATTCGCGGGCGCCAAATAAGCCAGACTCTTCTGCATCGGTTGCAAGAAAAAGGTAGTTAAGTTTTCTATTGGGTTGCTTGGCGATGAGTGACGCCAAGGTAATTAACGCGGCAACACCGCTAGCATTGTCGTCGGCACCATTATAAATGTGCCTTCCTTTAGTACCTAAATGATCAAAGTGAGCGGAGATTACTACCGTTGGCCTGTTGGCAATTTGCTCGCTGACTGCAAGCACATTGTGCGCTTCTTTTTCATCAAAAAAGCCACTACTGTAGCGAAACGGCACTTTGTAATTGGTAAATACGGGGGTGAGTCCCGCATTTTGAAATTGTTTTGCAATATAGTCGGCTGCAATGCTGGCGTGAAGCGTGCCTGTTTTTCGCCCAGCAAGTTGGTCATGGCTGAGTATTTGTAAATGACTGTGGGCCTTAAGTGTATCTTGCGCTGTTACACTCAGTGATAAAGCGAAGAAAAGTGCGAGTATCATCTCAATAGCTGCGCACTTAACGACATTATTTTGCCTCGATAACGGCGTTTTTCGCTGTCAAAATACGCATGTTTTTCGGCTTGTTGTAATTCGCTGAGCGCTTTGTCGATATCGCCAAGCATAAAGTATGCTTTAGCTAAGCCAAAGTGACTTTCGTGAATTTCGCGGTCGAGTTTAATCGCTCTTTTAAAAAAGCTGATAGCGGTTCGGTAGTCATTTTGATAAAGCGCTTCGTTGCCTTTAGCAATCGCATAATAGGGGTTTTTGCTGCGTTTTCGTTCAAGTGCAATCCGAATATTTTGGGCCTCAAGGCTACGTCCTGTTAGTTCATATAAGCGAGCTAAATTACCCTTGGCAGTATTGTTATCATTATCGAGAGAAAGCGCGTGGTTGTAGGCGAGTTCTGCCTTATCAAATTGATTATTAATGCGATAAAGCACGCCTAAATTGCCGTAGGTAGAGCCATAGATGGGAGCACTTTCGATTGCTGCACTAAAATACGAATAGGCGAGGTGGTGTTCGCCATTAATCATCGCGGCAGCCCCTTTATTGTTGTAAAACATCGCTAAGATTACGTCTTCGCTGATAATTTTAGAACGAAATTTGTGACGCAAACTACTCGGGTTGAAATCGATGATGAGATCACCTGTGGTATCGTAAATGGTTGAGGTAAGCGCAACATCACTGGCACTTGGACGCAAAACACGTAAATTAACGTGCCCAGTGAGCAAGCTGTAGCCATTTTCACTCGCCCAGTATTCAGGAATATACACTTGCTGAAAGCGCGACGCTAAGCCAAGGTGTTTAGACATGCTGTAGGCCATAATCGACAGCGAGAGGCAGTTGGCATTATTGTTGTTGAATGTATCTTCTGCGGTAAGGGTTGCACCCGATAGGTAGTCCAGGCTTTGGTTTTGTGGGCTGAAAATGTATTCAACCAGTGAGCGGGTCACAACACGTTTATCAATATCGCGTGACACGGCTTGTTCGATAAGGGCTTTGGTATTGTCAGATAAACTGAAGACGTCTTTTTTTGTTTCAACAGGAATACGCGTAAATTGCGTGTCGTTGATAAGTTGATTTGGCGGTGAAATGTCTTTTGGTGTGCTGTTACATGCCGCCAAAATTAACACTGAAATTAAGCAAATCAAGATGCGCATATTGAACCTCTTTGAACACCATACCTATTGTTAAAGATAGATAAAATATGCGCAATTTGCTTGTTTAAATTGTTACAGCTTATGTCGTCACAATCTGTGTTAATTGTTTTTGTGATGGCGCAAACCAATATGCGCTGTTAACTGCTTTTGAGTAATCGATCAGTTTGTCATAAATACCATCTTGGGTTAGGCCAAACATTCGTTCGAGTTGAATTTGAAAGCGTTGTTGTTCACAGGCAAAGCCTAAAAAGTAGAGGCCTTTTTCGTGTGCATTTCCAAATGGCACACTGCGGCGATAGAGTTTCATGGCGACATTATCTACTTTCACGTCGGTACGCGATACATGCGAATTTTTTGGCATATCATCGCCTTCAAGTTCGATGGAATCTGGTTTTGTGCGACCCACTATTTTCTCTTGTACGGTAACGGGCAGTTTTTCAAATTCACTCAGGTTATGCACCCATTTCTGCGTTAAAACAAAGCTGCCTTGCTGATGAGAATGTGACGTTGGCAGTAGTGCTGCGTCTGCTTTTGCTGCTAAATCTTTTGGGTTTGCACTGCCATCGACAAAACCGGTGAGATCACGATTATCTTTGTATCGAAACCCTGGGCACTCAAGTGCTAAGATAGCGATCCCGTTTAACTGTGATTGGCATAATTGCATAGCGTCAAACACACCACCTAAATCATCACCGTGTAGCCAAATTAATAAATCGTGTTGGGTGGCGGGCGCAGTGTGACCAAACGGCCCTGAAAGGGTTGCAAAATCAGTAAAGTCAAGTGCTTCAGCTTGGTTGTCTAAATGTTGCCAAAGGCGTCTGCCAAACGCGATAACTGAACTACAGTTGAGGTTGTCGCTAATATTTTTTAATGCATTTTTTAGTGCGTTAATGGTGTCTGCATCTCGGTTGGTAATGACATATTCTAAAAAGTAGCTATGCCTATTATTGTCATCGAAGATACCAGGTTGTGCATGTTCCATTTGATTGGCCCCTTTATTTGTTTGCGCTACATTAACCCAGAAATAAGGCAAAAAAAAGCCCGCTTAAGCGGGCAGTTTACTCAGGGTTTACCTTAAATAATTGGTTTCATTGCTGACATATAACCACGCAGTGTTTCACCAATCACCTCTACTGGGTGTGTGCGAAGCGCTTTGTTTACTTCAATCAGACGTGCGTTCTCTACGCGATTATCGGTTGGAGATAGTCCTTTACCGATTACGTCTGTGTTAACGGTGGTCATAAAGTCTTTCAATAATGGTAAGCAGGCATGGTTATATAAGTAACAACCGTATTCTGCTGTGTCTGAAATGGTTGCATTCATTTCATAGAGCTTCTTACGCGCGATTGTATTGGCGATTAACGGCGTTTCATGCAGTGACTCATAGTATGCTGACTCGTCTTTGATGCCTGCAGCTGTCATGGTTTCAAAGGCAAGTTCAACACCCGCTTTAACCATAGCAACCATTAGAATGCCTTTATCAAAGAACTCTTGCTCAGTGATTTCCTCACTGGTATTTGCTTGCTTTTCAAAGGCAGTTTCACCGGTTTCTTTGCGCCAGCCTAGTAATTTAGCATCGTCTTCAGCCCAGTCAGCCATCATACCTGATGAAAATTCACCACTCATAATGTCGTCCATATGCTTGTTATAAAGCGGACGCATAATTACTTTTAGCTCTTCAGATAAGTCAAACGCTTTGATTTTTGCAGGGTTTGATAGGCGATCTAACATGTTAGTTACACCACCGTACTTGAGTGCTTCAGTGATCACTTCCCAGCCATATTGCAGTAACTTTGAAGCGTATGAAGCATCAATACCTTGTTTCACCATTTTATCGAAACACAGTAGTGAACCCGTTTGTAGCATGCCACATAAAATAGTTTGCTCGCCCATAAGATCTGATTTTACTTCCGCAACAAATGATGAAAGTAGTACGCCTGCACGATGACCGCCGGTACCCGCAGCATAAGCTTTAGCTTGAGCCAAACCTTTACCTTCTGGATCATTTTCAGGGTGCACTGCAATAAGCGTTGGTACACCAAAACCACGCTTATATTCTTCGCGTACTTCAGTACCTGGACACTTAGGTGCAACCATAATTACGGTAATGTCATCACGTACTTGCATGCCTTCTTCAACAATATTGAAGCCATGTGAGTAAGCAAGTGTCGCACCATGCTTCATTAGTGGCATTACCGCTTCTACTACGCTGGTATGTTGTTTGTCAGGCGTTAAGTTAAGTACTAAGTCAGCATCTGGGATAAGTTCTTCGTATGTGCCTACAACAAAACCATTATTGGTTGCATTAAGGTAAGATTGGCGTTTTTCAGCAATCGCTGATTCACGTAATGCGTAAGATACATCAAGACCGGAATCGCGTAAGTTTAAGCCTTGGTTAAGTCCTTGTGCGCCACAACCAACTACAACCAATTTTTTACCGACTAACGCATCAACACCATCGACAAATTCAGATGGGTCCATAAACTCACATTGAGCAAGCTGCGCAAGCTGCTCGCGTAACGGTAAACTGTTAAAATAATTCGTTGCCATGTCTCATTCCTAAATAAAAAAATCGCTGCCTTTTGCAGCATTGATTTAACCATAAAAGAAATTTTTAATTGCGTAAAATGATATATTTGAACTATTGTATTACAAAAAATGAAATATAAGTTTTTCAATGGATATCAAACGACTGCAATTATTTTTGGTGCTGGCAGAGCAATTGCACTTTGCAAAAGCGAGTGAACTGGCGAATGTCAGCGCGCCAACGCTTAGCCGCAATATAAAACAACTAGAAGACGAAGTTGGGGCTATTCTTTTTAATCGCAATAAACGCAGTGTGTCGTTAACTAAGCAAGGTGAAGCATTTGTCCGTTATGCCAGAGCCACTATTGGTGAATGGCAGATGTTTCGCGCATCGCTCAATGAAGCAGGGGAGGCGCTATCGGGGGAAGTGAAGTTATTTAGCTCTGTTACCGCAACGTATAGCTTTTTGTATGATTTGCTTAAAAAAGTGAGATTGGCGCATCCACATATCGAAGTAAAATTGAATACCGGTGATCCGGCACTGGCAATTGAACGAGTCATGAAAGGCTTTGAGGATATGGCTATTGCGGCAAGACCTGATAAGCTGCACGATAGCCTTGCGTTTTTCTCACTCGGCTCCTCTCCCTTGGTGTTTATTGCACCGAATGATGATGGACCTTTAGGCACCATAATCAATGATGCGCTAAGCGACCGGGTTGATATACCTTGGCAAAAATTACCGTTTATCGTGCCAGATCAAGGGTTAAGTCGTAAGCGCTTAGCCGACTGGTGGCAAAAAAATGGCATTAACCCCTTAATTTACTCCAAAGTAGCAGGTAATGAAGCGGCCGTTTCTATGGTGAGTTTAGGTTTTGGTGTGGCACTTATTCCGAAAGTTGTTGTCGATAATAGTCCAATAAAAGATAAAGTTCAGATTTTGTCGATGCCGGATCCGGTACCTGCATTTGATGTTGGCTTGGTGACTAAAAAGGCGCACTTGCAGCAACCTATTATGAATGCAATTTGGCAGCTGCTTAAGTAACACCAAATAAAGACTAGTGATTTATTTTTAAACAAAACGCTTTTATCTCTAATGAAAATGGGTGAATATTTGTGTGTTTTTAGCCGAAGCATGTAAGTAATTGTAATTTTTGTTGCAGGATTTGTTCGGATTGGTAAAGTGCGCGTAATTTCTCGGAGAATTTTAAATATTGAAGCATATAGTTTGCATAATTATATTGTTTTTTAGTTGGGGAAGTTGTGCTCAGCAAAGCGAAAATGTAATCGAACTAAGTCAATTACGACTTGGCGTGGCATTAGGTTTTGGCACAATTACAAGTCCACTCAATGACGGTGATAACTTTCCGTTAATCGTGATCCCCGATATTGCATACTATGGTGAACGTGTTTACTTTGATAACGGTCAACTCGGTTTTACCTTATCTGAACACAACCGACATGTATTTAATCTTATCTCCGAGTTCAATCCAGAAAATCGCTTTTTTGTGACATGGCACCCTGCCAATGTATTTATTGCTCGAAACGCATTCACGGAACCTGCAAATTCTGAACGGATCTCTATTTCAGAAATAAATAGCCCTAAATGGGCATTAGATGGTGGTGTGAATTATCAGTATATTGCTGATACTTGGCGCTTTTCAGCCAGTGCGTTGCACGATATTTCTAATGTACACAAAGGTCAGCGCGTTGCATTAAGCTTAAGTAAAGGCTGGCAAACACAATCTGGATTATTGAGTGTGCGTTTGGGGCTTGATTATTTATCTCACAAACTCGCAGATTATTATTATGGTATTCAAGCCGACGATCAGGTTGGCATTACGTTTTTGCAAAATGCTGCCTGGTTGCCTCACGTAGAACTAAATTGGCATAGGCAAATTAATCAACATTTTGGTTTGTTAGCAAAAGTAAAATACCACTATTATGGTTCGCTTAGTGATAGTCCTTTATTTTCGAGTAATCAAAGCGTGACAGTATTTACTGGGGTGACCCATGTTTTTTAGATACTGTCTGTTTTTAATATTGTGCGCATTTAACAGTGCGGGCGTTGCTGCAGAGCAAAAAGCGCATTTTCAGTTAGCTCCTGCGGTGTGCATGGTGCAAAACAGTGATGATGTGTGTCAGGTTGATGTTAACTTTGGATGGCAAATTGCAAAGGCAGAGGATGTTTGCATTTTACGCGATCAAACACCCTTAAAATGTTGGCAAAATGCCACTGAAGGGCGTTTTAGTTATAAAGCTGACGTTCAGTTTGGCACAGTATACTCCTTGGTCAATCGGAAAACTGGCAAACAAATTGCCAGTGCGAAAATCAAAGTACAAAGCAGCAATACCAAGTCACAGCGTAGGCGATTACGCACCCCTTGGAGCTTTTTCTAGGAGATAAAGATGGCGCATATTTTATTAGTGGAAGACGATCTTGCCTTACAACAACTGACCAAAGATTATTTAGAACACAACGGTATGACAGTTGATGTGTTAAGTGATGGTTCTGAAGTGATGGCGGCACTTGAAGCTAATATGCCTGATTTAATGATTTTGGATGTCATGCTGCCAGGTAAAGACGGTTTTAGCGTGTGTCGTGAAGTACGCGATCGCTATCAGCTGCCCATTTTAATGTTGACCGCAAAAGGCGAAGATTTTGACCAGGTGATTGGTCTTGAGCTGGGCGCCGATGACTATGTTATTAAACCTGCTGAACCAAGAGTATTATTAGCACGTATCTCTGCGCTTTTACGTCGTGGAGCAGTAGAAAAAAGCAGTGAAGAACTGCGTTTTGGTACGCTTACCATTGATAAAAACAGCCGTATTGTTAAGTTGCTTGGTGAAGAAGTGAGCTTAACCTCGCACGAATTTGAATTACTGTGGTTACTGTCAAACAGCGCAGGCGAAGTACTTAGCCGTGACTTTGTGCACGAGAAAATGATTGGCCGTGAGTACGATGGCTTAGACAGAACTGTAGATGTGCGTGTGTCTCGACTACGTAAAAAACTTGGCGATAATAGTGACAAACCTTATCGCATTAAAACCGTATGGGGACAAGGCTACTTGTTCGTATCAGATGCTTGGGGATAACCACAAGCTGCAAGGAATTTAAATGGGCAAGTTATTTGTTAGCTTATACGCCTATATTATCATCTCTATTTTTATTCTTAGCGGTGCGCTTGAGAAACTATGGCCTGAACCCAATGGCATAGATGCGCTACCGCTTGCGCCGCAAGTCACTGAATCTCTCTCCCAGCTAGCAAAAACTGCTAATGGCATTACGAAACTAAAAGACATTTATCAAAACGAAGTGATTTCGTCTGATCTTGTTGCATTTTTGCCAGAACAAAGCGCTGATTTAAAGCAAGGACTAGCAGTACCAGTGTTTGACGGTCCGCAGCAAGTAATCTGGTATTTGCGGGTAAATGATAAAGAATTACTGAAAATTGGTCCGTATCGTTTTGATGTTAATAGTTACGACTCGGTATGGCCATTTTTCATTATGTTGTTGGTTATTGGTTTACCCGTTGCGGCCTGGAGTTATTGGCTATGGCGTGATTTTAATCAGTTAGAAAAAGCATGTCACAATATAAGCGCGCCGGAAGATTTACAAATTAGCGGTGACGACAAGTCTGCTTTATTGCCAATAAAACAAACATTAATGGCGATGAAAGCGCGTATAAAACACTTATTAGACAGTCAGCGCGAACTGACCTCGTCTGTATCTCACGAATTTAGAACGCCATTAGCACGTCTTAAATTTGCGATTGCGATGCTGGAACAAACACAAAGCGACGATAAAAGTAAGCCGTACTTTGACGGTATGCAGTCTGACATTCAAGAACTAGAGTCGCTAGTGAGTGAAATGCTGGAGTTTGCAAAATTAGAAAGAGAAAAACCGCAACTTAATATTGAGTTGTACGATGTGGTCGCGCAAACACAACACTTTGTGCAAAAGCTTGGTTTTAACCACGCAGCTGCAATCAAAATTGAAGCAAACACAGCCATTGAGTTAAACGCCGACCCACATTTCATTGGCCGCGCAATTCAAAACTTTATTGGTAATGCACTGAAATACGCAGAGCAGCAAGTAATCGTTACATTGACGCAAACCTCAAACACTATTTTTATTAAAGTGGCTGACGATGGCCCTGGCATTGAACAATCCGAGTGGGAAAACGTATTTAAACCATTTACCCGTTTAGATAAAAGCCGCAATAAAAAAATCAAAGGGTTCGGCTTAGGGTTAGCAATCGTGCAAAAAATCATAAACTGGCACGAAGGTGAATGTTACCTTGAAAGTGGCCCGTTAAAAGGCGCATGTTTTGTAATTGCGTTACCTAAAAAACCTTAATTTGATCTCTGCTAAATTGAAGCAACATAAAACTGCTATGATGATTTTCTGTAAACAAAACATTAAAATAAACTAAATGAGATTGATTCTCATTGGTTTTGGGGTTTATAATAGCGTTAGTTTATAAATCTTCATTAATAAAAATTATACTTTATAGGTCACATAATGATTAATTTTCGTAAATCTGCGTTAGCATCAGCAGTAATTGCTGTGTCTCTTGGCTTAACTGGCTGTGGTGGTAGCGATAGCAAAAAAGATCCTGTAACTCCTGTAAACCAAGCTCCAACTGATATCCAAATCTCTGCATCTTCAATTACCGAAGATACACTTGGTGTTGCGATTGGTGCGCTAACTGCATCAGATGATGCAACATCAGGTCATACGTTCACAGTATCAGACGCGCGTTTTGAAATTGTTGATGGCGAACTTAAAGTAAAAGATAGCTTAGCGTTTAATTTTGAAGAAGCAGCAGAAGTTGCTGTTGACGTAACAGTAACAGACGCGGGTGGCCTTACGTTTACTAAAACGATTACGTTAACAGTAAGTGATATCGAAGCAGAAAATGGTGTTAACGTTTATGAGTTTAACACTAAACTAAACGGCTTTTCTGGCTCGTCAGTATCGTACTCTGGTCAAACAGCGCGTCACGCGCTTTCAGCAGAACTTAAGCATTACATGGGCTTAATGACAGTTGAATACATTGAAACCAATAACATTATGGCTGCAGATGTACGCGCTAATCTAAACGCTCTTTGGAGTGACTACGCGGCGATTTCAGATTCACCAATCTCGCACTTAGGCGATGACCTGTCTGCGTATAAACAAAAGTTTTTCTCAGATATTTCATCTTCTGATAAAAACCTAGGTGGTGAAAACGGTAAAATCGCAGGTCGTGATACATCAAAAATGTATAAAGAGTGGCATGTTGCGGGCAACTTTAAAGGTTGGAACAATTTTGGTGAACAAGCGAGCACACCTGAAGGCTTAGTATTCCACTATTTCGATTTATTTATCGCACAAATCGAAAAAGTAAATACCGGTGAAGCGCTAGTAGACACAAACGGTGTTGCAATTTCAAAAGCTTACATCACACCAGAAGGCTTAGATTTAGTTCAACTAGTTCAAAAGCACACACTTGGCGCATTAATGTTCTCACAAGGTACTGATGATTACCTAGGTGAAGGCTTAGCTTCTGATAACAAAGTAGCTGACAAAGGTACTAAAACTTACACAGCACTTGAACATCAATTTGATGAAGGCTTTGGTTACTTTGGTGCTGCGCGCAACTACCTAGAATACTCAGACAGCGAAATTGCTAAAAAAGGCGGTCGCGAAAACTTCCAAGGTAAAAATGATATTAATATCGATGGCGTAATTGACCTAACGTCAGAGTTTGTTTGGGGGAATTCGTCTAACGCTGCAAAACGTGACCTTGGCGCAGAAGAAGCGACAGATTTCACAGCACAGGCAATGACTCACTTTATTGCTGGTCGTAAAATGATTTCAGACAACGTTGGCAAAAATGTTGCTGAGTTCTCTGCAGATGACAAAACAAAATTTGACAACCATGTATTCCAAGCAGCATTAGCATGGGAAAAAGCAATCGCAGCAACAGTAGTGCATTACATTAATGATGTAATTGCTGATATTGAGAATATTGAAGACGGCGAATACACATCAGCTGAATTCGCAGGTTACGCTAAGCATTGGGGTGAAATGAAAGGTTTCGCACTGAACTTCCAATTTAGCCCGTTCTCACCATTTGCAAACCATGAACTAAACCCGAAAAAAGATACGGTAGGTGAAGCTAAGTTTGTTGA
This sequence comes from Pseudoalteromonas sp. MMG024, assembly GCF_021654175.1. NCBI lineage: Bacteria > Pseudomonadati > Pseudomonadota > Gammaproteobacteria > Alteromonadales > Pseudoalteromonadaceae > Pseudoalteromonas > Pseudoalteromonas sp. MMG024. The sequence goes on along the minus strand of NZ_JAKFZO010000013.1, from coordinate 29,613 downwards.
AGTGCATGAGCTATTTGGTGATATGCCAGTGTTAGCAGGTGCAGATGAGTTCATGAATTACAAAGCTAAGTTAATTGCGGCTCGTGATATCTTAGATAACGCGTATGACTTTGCTGATGCGAACTCAGAGAACTGGTAATTTAAAATACATTTTAAATTGATATAAAAGGTTAGTAATTTCGGTTACTAACCTTTTGCTGTATTTATAATTCGAGATTTTAGGATAATTTTATGTTGATATCCGCAAAACTTAAACCGATAGCATTGGCAACATCATTAGTATTGACGTTGGCAGCGTGTTCGGAAGATACCTCAAGTACACAGGGACCAAATTTTGGTGGCGGTACAAGCGAGCCAGGGAATGGTGGCGGCACAACGTTTGATGAAAAAGCGTTAGTGGCAAACTTAGTAGATAATGTAATCACGCCAACATTTACCTCGTTTCATCAACAAGCGAGTGCGAACAAACAAAACATTGAAAGCTATTGTGCCATTGAAAAAGCAGCCATGGCAGGCGATGCAACTGAACAGCAACGTTTAGCTGCATTAGCATCGGCGCAAACTAGTTGGCGCGATACAACGGCACTTTGGCAACATGCAGAGCTGATGCAAATGGGGCCGCTTTTAGAAAATGAAGGCGAACTGCGCAATCTAATTTACTCTTGGCCTGCTAAAAGTTTATGTGGCGTAGATCAAGATACTGTGTATTTCGAAGACGGCGTGATTAATCAAAATGCATCGCGTCCGTACGATATTAAACAGCGTACCGCAACGCGTCGTGGTCTAGTAAGCCTTGAACATTTATTGTTCACAGAGCAGCTAAATCATAGCTGTTCAGTCGCTAATGATGCACTTGCAACTTGGAATAACCGCAGTGATAGCGAACGTCGTATCGCGCGCTGTGAGTTCGCTGTTGAAGTTGCCAGCGATTTAGTTGATAACAGCCAAGTGTTACTTGATAAATGGAATGGTGACAATGGGTATGCAATGACGTTAAAAAATGCCGGTGAAGTTGGCAGTAGTTTTGATAGCGTGCATGCGGCAGTTAATGTGATTTCCGACGCACTTTTCTATCTTACTGAAGAACTAAAAGACCAAAAATTAGCATTACCGCTAGGTTACGAGAGTAACTCGTGTGGTTTAGAAGCATGTCCTCAAGATGTTGAGTCACCAATAGCGGCGCAATCGCTCGCTAATATCAAAGCAAACCTTGCTGCGTTTGAAAAGCTCTTTACTGGCAATGGTGTAGTGCAAGGTAACACTACGGGTTTTGATGATTTTCTTGTAGAAGAAGAGGGCACAGACGTTAAAGACGCAATGTTAACTGGCCTTGAGCAATCAAATGCCGCAATAGATGCGATTAATGGTTCGCTGCAGCAAGCTCTGATTGATGAAAAAGACAAAGTAGAAACGTCACACGCAAAAGTAAAAGATGTGACCGATCAGTTAAAACATGACTTTATTAACAAACTTGCGCTTGAATTACCTAAATCTTCAGCCGGCGATAATGATTAGAGCTTTATTATGAAAAAAACACTTTTAGCATTAGCAATTGCAAGCTGTGCAACGTCAGTTGTTGCAAAAGATAACAAAGCAAACGATATCGAGCACATCACCATAATTAGTCATGGTGACAAACTGCGTACAGAGTCAGGTTCAGCAACCCTTGTTTCAGAAGTTGAACTCGAAAAATATGAATACGATGATATTCACCGTATTTTAGCCAAAGTACCGGGCGTGAATATTCGTGAAGAAGACGGTTATGGTCTGCGTCCAAACATTGGCTTTCGTGGTGTTACACCCGAGCGTAGTAAAAAAGTAACTATTTTAGAAGACGGTGTGTTAATTGGCCCGGCGCCATATTCAGCTCCGGCGGCATACTATTTTCCAGTCACTACCCGGATGACCGCAGTAGAAGTGTTTAAAGGCCCTGCGGCAATTAAGCACGGCCCGCAAACGGTTGCAGGTACGCTTAATATGGTAACGCGCCAAGTGCCATTTGAAATGACCGGTGGTTTGGATTTAGCAACGGGCACTGATGGTTATCAAAAAGCGCACGGATATTTTGGTACTGAAGTAACCAAAAATTTGGGTTTGCTAGTTGAAGGTGTTCGTTTACAAGCGGATGGTTTTAAAGAAATTGATAACGGTGGTGATTCAGGCTTTAAAAAGAATGATTTACTTGTTAAAACCAAATATTTGTTAGACGGACAGGCATTTGACCAAAGTTTTGAACTTAAGCTTTCCTATGCAGATGAAAACTCAGATGAAACTTACCTAGGGTTAACGGATGCGGACTTTAATGCAAATCCGTATCGTCGCTACGCGGCTTCCCAACCTGCGAATATGGACACTGAGCATACGCAAATTATGTTTACCCATAATCTCTCTAACGATGTTTTCTCTGCAACAACGCGTATTTACCGTAATGATTACGAGCGTGCTTGGCGAAAATTAGGCGGCTTAACAAGTATTATGACAAACCCAGAATTATATGAACGAGAATATGCTGTTATAACCGGTGAGCAAAACTCAGTGCTAGATGGTGAAACATCGATGTTCTTAGTTATGGGTACCAATGACCGCGAATACTATTCACAGGGTATTCAAATTGATGCTGATTACGAATTTTCACTTGGTGGTTTAGATCATAAGCTAGCGTTTGGTGTGCGTTATCATGAAGATGAAATTGAACGTAAACACTTTAGTGAAAACTATCAGATGCTTGATGGTTATGCTGAGAAAACAGCTGGTGATAAAGTATTTACCACAACCAATATCGAAAGTACTGAAGCGCTTTCAGTTTATATTGAAGACACGGTAAAACTTGGCAACTTAACGGTGTCTGCGGGTGTTCGTGGCGAAGACATGGACATGTACTACACCGATCTTGTGGACAGAGATGATTGGCAACGTAAATCAACTCAAATTTGGCTACCTGGCGTGAGCGGTTTTTATCAAGTGACAGAAAACGCAGGTGTATTATTTGGTGTGCACCAAGGTTTTGTGCCAAGCAGTCCGCAACAGGCATCTGATGTGAAAGTTGAGAAAAGCATTAACTATGAGTTTGGTGGTCGTTTTAACGATGGTGCTACTAATATCGAACTAGTTAGCTTTTTTAATGACTACAGCAACTTAAAAGAAAGCTGTTCACAATCAAGCTGTGGTACACAAGGCGACCTTGACCGTGAGTTTAACGGTGGCGAAGTGAATGTGTATGGCTTGGAAGCGCAATTGCGTCAAAGTTATCCAATCAGTACGCAATTTGATATGCCATATAGCTTTACTTACACCTATACCAAGTCTGAATTTTTAGAAAGCTTTGAATCAGATTTTGAACAGTGGGGTGATATTTCGGATGGCGACTCAGTGCAGTATTTACCTGAACATCAATTTAACTTTGAAATCGGTTTAGCGGCGAATAATTGGGAAACCAATTTAATCGTTAAATACGTAAGCGAAATGGATGAAGCAGCAGGTGATAATGTTACGTTATCGGGCTTTAAAACTGAGTCGAGCGTTATCGTCGATGTATCCGCAACGTATGATCTTGGTCAATATGGCCGCATTTACGGTAAGGTTGATAACCTAACTGATGAAGCGTACATTATTAGTCGCCGCCCGTATGGCGCAAGACCAAATAAACCAAGACAGTTTGTAATTGGTTACAAATACCAGTTTTAAGCTTTGGCATTGCGAATAAGGGGCTATCGGCCCCTTTTTTGTAGGAACTACTGTGTTAGAGATTTTTTCAACAAGTTTAAGTGAACTACCGCGTTATTTTAGTGATGCGAATAAACGTATTTTTTACCTTTATTTGTTAAGTGCGGTGGCGTTAGCGCTGCCGGTGTATTTTGCTGCAACAAAACAGCGCACAACGTTAGGCTTTTTTAAATTCTTATTCCCTAAATCCGTTTGGTTAGCAAAAAGTGCCAAACAAGATTATGCCTTGTGGGTAGTTAATAAACTGATCAAAGCCTTAATGTTCGGCCCTATTGTATTAACAATGGCACCGATAGCAATTGCGCTAAGTGACGCTTTAGAGTGGCTGTTCGGTCGCACAGAGCCGTTGGCATTGGCCAAGTGGCAAGTAATCACTATTTTCACTTTTCTACTCTTTATTATTGATGACTTAACGCGTTTCTTACTGCATTACGCTCTGCATAAAATACCGTTTTTATGGGAATTTCATAAAGTACATCACAGCGCAAAAGTACTCACGCCATTTACAATTTATCGTTCTCACCCTGTGGAGAGTTATTTATACGCGTGCCGCATGGCAATCGTACAAGGAGTCGCTGTGGGTATTGGCTACTATTTATTTGCCGATGCAATTAGCATGTTTGATGTGTTAGGTGCCAATGTGTTTGTGTTTTTGTTTAACGTTTTTGGCGCAAATTTACGCCACTCACATATTTGGTTGTCGTGGGGCGATAAGTTGGAAGGCATTTTTATTAGCCCTGCACAACATCAAATCCACCACAGTGATAACCCTAAACACTTTGATACTAACTTGGGTTCCGCACTGGCTATATGGGACCGTATGACAGGTACCCTAATTAAAGCATCAGAAGTTGGCAAGATCTCCATCGGGGTAGGGCAGTATGATTGCGGCCATGATTCGTTATTTGCGATTTATAGTAAACCGTTTTTAGAGTCTGCAAAATCATTAAAGCTAAGTGCAAAAAAAGGCATAAATAAAATTGCGCCGAATAAAAGTAAGATCACTAATGACAAAAAACCGAGCATCTAGAGCTCGGTTTTTTATAACGCGTAGACGAAATCTAGTTTTTATTTGGAATATTACCGAGTACTTCAACGAGTAGATTGAAAAATGGCTCAACTGTATCGATTTTCACTTTTTCATCTGGCGAATGCGGAAAGCGAATCGTCGGTCCAAACGACACCATATCCCAATGTGGGTACGCATCCTTAAACAAGCCACATTCAAGCCCAGCATGGATCACCATAATTTTAGGTAATGTGCCAAACATACCTTGATAGGTTTCACGTAAGATATCTTTAATTTCAGAATCGTCTTTTGGCTCCCAGCCAGGGTACGCACCTGTGAAAGTAACGCTCGCACCTGCTAGGGCAAATGTTGATGCAATCATATTTTGCGTATTAGTGCGGGCAGAATCGATTAATGAGCGAACCAGGCATTTTACGCTTACAGCGTTTTCGTTTGTTAACACAACACCTAAATTGGTCGATGTTTCAACGATGCCGTCGATGGTGTCACTCATGCGAATAACGCCGTTCACACAACCATTTATGCTATTGATTACCGCGGACTGCGATACTTTAGCAAGTTGTTTTTCGGGTAATGACGCATCAGCAACCGATAGTAAAATATTTGGCTCAACTTTACTTAGTTCCGCTAAAAACAGTGAATTGATATCTTTAAGTGCATTAACTAGCGTGTCTTTATCTTGGCCATCAATTACTAGCGTTACTTCTGCTTCACGTGGAATTGCGTTTCTCAGTGAGCCGCCTTGTAAGTTGGCAATGGCAAAGTCGATATCTAATAAGCTTAATGCTCGCACTAATAGTTTATTTGCGTTAGCGCGACCTAAGTGAATATCAACACCCGAATGACCGCCTTTTAAACCGTTAAGCGATACGTTAACAGCTGATTTAGTTGTATTGGTCGCTTCCCATTCAACTGGCAGCTCAATGTTTACATCAATACCGCCTGCGCAGCCCATGTAAACTTCGCCTTCATCTTCTGAATCAGTGTTTAGTAATATATCGCCTTCTAACCAGCCTGCTTCAAGGCCGAAAGCACCTGTCATGCCGGCTTCTTCGTCTATGGTAACTAATACTTCAAGTGGACCATGTTGGATATCTTTGCTTGCTAAAACAGCAAGGCTTGCCGAAAGGCCAATGCCGTTATCGGCACCTAATGTTGTGCCATTTGCGGTTACCCATTCACCATCTACATAAGCTTCAATAGGGTCGTTGATAAAGTCGTGCTCTTTATCGTTATTTTTTTGCGGCACCATGTCCATATGCGCTTGTAAAATCACACCTTTGCGATTTTCCATACCGATTGTTGCAGGTTTTTTAATAATTAGATTGCCTACTTTGTCTTCTTTAACATCAAGACCAAGCTCAGTAGCGAATTGTTGGATCCACGCAGAAATTTTCTGCTCGTGTTTGCTCGGGTGTGGAATGCTGCATATTTTTTCGAAAATTTGCCACAGTGGCTGTGGCGATAACTGAGAAAGTTGAGTCACAGTGTGTTCCTTGAATATTAATTAAGTAATGGCATTAACACTTTTTCAAGGCCATTACGTTTCACTTCATAAATTAACGCAAGTTGCTGTCCAAGCTTTCCCTCAGGGAAGCCTTTTTGTTTAAACCAAACAAGGTAGGGTTCTGGTAATTTTAAGAGTGGGAAGCCGGCATATTTACCAAACGGCATAGGCTGATTGATTGCTTCCAATAAAGCGTGTTTATCTGCGAGCATAAATAAAGTGAGATTGTGAAAGTCTCAGCTAGTATACCTTAATGGCAATTAATTTTGACTGGTTTTGAGGGAGTGAACCCTTTTTCTCGCAATAAATTATCGAGTTGGTTTACAGGCAAATGGTGTTGCGGGTTATGGCGCAGGGCATGGTTTTTTGGCACCGCGTATTTATCAAGCAGTAAAAAATAAAATGTGCGCTTGGCTAAGTCTGAATCAAGGTGTTTAAGTTCATTACTGATAAAATCACGCATTTCGGGTGATAATGCGGTTTTTTTAGGATGTTGCTGCATAGTCACGTCATTCAGAGTAATAGATAGGTAAATATTACTCTGAATAACGATAAAAGTGTTACAAAAATGTAAATGAACGTAATCGTGCTGAGTGGTTTATGCTAGCTCGTTTTAGAAAACACCTTTTCTTTTACGTGTTCAGCAAAACCGCTACCAGCTTCTAAGTAGAAGTTAAAAGTTGAATGAACACCCATATCTTCTAGCTCTTTTTGTTGGTCGCGATAGTTGGCGATTGCGGTTACCTGACCAGAGAAGCCCGACGCTTTTAGCTGCTCAAGGGCGTACAGGTTTTGCGCGTGTTTTGGCATGGCTAACATTACCATTTCTACGTCCGAGTGGTTAATGCGGTTCCAAAAATCGGGATCGGTGGCATCGGCTAAAATGGCAAATCGATCGCGCTTGATATGCTTTTCTACTGTATCAGGGTTAATATCTACACCGGCGACCGATTCAGGGTAGCTTTGCGCAATTGTTTCATAGGCACCGGTACCAACACGGCCCATACCAAAGATCAAGATTTTCGCTTTGTTTAAGTTAACCGGCATTTCTTCGGCTAAGCGTTTGCTTGATTCAAAGCGCAGTAAGAAATTCTCATATTTTACGTAAAGCTCGTTTGATTTGTTATTAAGCGGTGACGCAATAATAAAGGTTATGGATACCGCAACTGCAAGTACCGCGAGCCACTCACCCGTTAACCAGCCACTCGATACGGCAAGCGCACAGACAATCAAGCCAAATTCACTGTAGTTTGATAATGAAAATGCACCGAGTAGGGAAGTGCGCGCACGCAAGTGAAAAACGTTAGTAAATAGGTAATAAAGTAGCACTTTAAGGGGTAACACAATAATTAAAACCGCGGCAACTAAGAGTGCATTGAGTGTGAGCTCGGCATTAAGGCCAATCGTTAAAAAGAATCCGACTAAGAAGAGATCTTTAAAGCTTAATAGTGCCTTAGAGAGTTCGCTCGCCTTTTTATGTGGCGCTAAGATCATACCAATAATCAGTGCACCTAAGTCACCTTTTAAGCCCGCAAATTCAAATGCGTGATAGCCAACCACTAATGCAAAGAAAAAACCAAATAGCGGGAGCACTTCACCGTGCTTTGAACGTGCAAGCATCCAGTAAAATACGGGTCTAATAAGTGGCAAGGCAAGCACCAATGCAATTGCCCAATAGTTTGGCAGCTTACCTGTACTAACCGCTAAGAAAACAACAGCAAAGATGTCTTGCATTACCAAAATACCGATGGCGACTTTACCGTGTAAGCTGGCCATTTCACCGCGTTCTTCAAGCACTTTTACCGCGAAAACGGTGGATGAAAAGCTTAGAGCAAATGCCAAAATGGCCGCTGATTGACTCGATAATTCAGAAAATAGAGGCAGTTTTAACCAGCTGAGCCCCAGTAAAGCCGCCCAAAACAACACGCTACACAATACAATATGCAAGGTTGCAGGCCCCCAAACTTGGGCTTTGATTAGATTGCCAATCTTTAATTTTAGGCCAATGCTAAATAGCAGTAAGGTCACGCCTAGATTAGCCATTGTTTCAAGCAACTCGGTACTTTGATACCCCGCAAGATTAAGCACAAAACCGGCACATAAGAAGCCGATCAGCGGTGGTAATTTAAACTGTAAAATAATGAAGCCGCAAATAAAGGCTGTTGCGTAAAACAATAATTCCATAGAGTATTTTATAATTCTCAGTTAAATAGTAAGGCTTTTCTTAGTCTATCTAAAAACGCCGTGCTGTGCTACGAAATACGCTCAGCGCAAGCCAATCAAAGGTGCAATCTAAACTAAAATGTAATCAACTTTTAACAAGTATAACTTTTAACTGACAAATTATTATTTTTATGGTTAATATGCAGTATAAGTATAAAGAACAAGGTGAGTTATATGTTCAAAAAAGTTCTCGCATCTATCGGTATTGGTGCGGCAAAAGTGGATACCGTGCTACATACTGAGCATTTACTGCCAGGGCAAAAATTTTCAGCAGAAGTTATCATAACAGCAGGCGATGTAGAGCAAGATATTTCAGGATTAGAGTTAGCCTTAATGACTAAGGTTAAAGTAGAGTCAGACGAAGGCGAGTATTTTGCAGACCATGTGTTAGATAAATGGTCGATTGTCGATCAAAGAGCATTGCAGCCAGGTGAAGAATTACGTATTCCATTTGAAGCGCGCCTGCACTCAGAAACACCAATTACCGAAATATCACAGGGCATTAATCAAAGCGTAGTTTGGATAGCGACTGGTTTAAATATTGATTTTGCGCTCGACGCAACCGACCGAGATCCGGTTTATGTATACCCAAATGAAGCGGTAAAAACCTTTATGCTAGCAATGGAAAAATTGGGCTATAAATTGGTTAAAAGCGATGTTGAAAAAGGCTATTTACGTACGTCTAATTTCAATTCCACATCAGGGTGTTATCAAGAGCTTGAATACAAGCCTGCAGGCCTAAAAGTGTTTGGTCCGAAGGAAGTTGAGTTGTCATTTGTGCCTGAGGCATTGAAAACTCATGTGTTAATTGAAGTAGACCGAATGTTTGGCTCAGATGGTTACGCTGATTTGACCATTGAGCATGACCAGGTCAACCTGAGCCAAATTTGCGATCAGCTAGAACATATTTTCAGCTAAGTGAAGATAATTATCTAAGGGGCTTAGGCCCCTTTTTTATTGGGTGCATAATGACAAAATTTTATAGTAAAACATTTAATGAACTCACAACGGCAGAACTCTACGCCATTTTAAAGTTGCGCGTTGATGTCTTTGTGGTTGAACAAAACTGCCCGTATGAAGAGCTTGATGGGTTAGATTGCGAGCCGCAAACCCAGCATATTATTGGTTATGACGATAATGACGTTGTTGCCTATGCGCGTTGTTTAGCGCCAAAAATTAACTATGAGAACAGCGCAGCGATTGGTCGAGTGCTCGTTAAAAAAGATGCGCGGGGCAAAGGGCTTGCACACGCTATTGTGTCGCTTGCTAAAGATATTTGTATTTCACATTGGCCTGAGCAAGGGGTTGAAATATCAGCGCAGTGCTATTTAACCGAATTTTACACTGAACTTGGCTTTCAAGTAGACGGGCAAGAATACCTCGAAGATGGTATTCCGCACATTCATATGAAAGCGGTTTTGTAAAAAAATTGCTAAGCCTAAAAGTAAAAAGCCGATGCATATCATCGGCTTTTTATTTATCTGTTTATGTCTTTATCTGCTGGTTAGATAAATGAATGAATAAATACCGCCGCAATAGCGAGCGGACACACAAATTTTGTGTACCATGGCCAGATTTTCCAGAACACGCCTGATTCAACGTTTTCATTACCTTGTTTAATTTCTTCAATAAGTGAATTTCGTTGCCAAATCCAGCCTGCGAATACGCAGCAGAACATCGCGATAATTGGCTGACCATATTCTGTCGCCAATGTTGCCACAAAGTCGAGCATCGTACCGATGTTAAAAATAATCACAAAACTGATTGCTAAAATACCAATACCAGTCCACGTAGTCGCGGTTTTACGCTCAATATTATGGCGCTCAACAAGATAAGATACAGGGCCTTCTAACATCGATATTGACGACGTAAGTGCGGCAATCGACATTAGGATAAAGAATGCCAAGCCAACAAACACACCCAGCTGACCCATAGAATCAAATAAACTTGGTAAGACTTGGAATACAAGGGTTGGGCCTGCGAGCAGTGAGCCATCCTCAGCAAAAATTTGCACGCCTTGTTCCAATGCAACGTACATTGCGGGAATGACTAAAAGGCCTGCTAAAAATGCAATCGATACGTCAATAAATGTAACTTGTGCGCCGATGGTAACCATGTTTTCTTTTTTCGAAATGTATGAACCATAGATCACCATAACACTAGTACCCAACGACAGTGAAAAGAATGCTTGGCCAAGTGCACTAATTAGTAAGTCAGGATCAAGTACTCGCGAAATATCAGGATTAAGGTAAGCTTCTAATCCTTTGTCGGCACCATCTAAGGTTAATACATAGATGATCAGTAAAATAAGCAGAGCAATCATTGCTGGCATTAAACGTTTAGACCATTTCTCTATGCCATCTTCTACGCCATTACGAATAATAATCACGGTTAAAAACATAAAAATTGCACAGAAGAAAATATTGCGTGCCACGCTATCGCTAACGGCCCACTCTGCAACGCTGGTGGCACCGACGATGGTTGCACCTGCCTCTACGGCGTATGATGTCATCCATCCGGCTAAAATACCGTAAAAGCTTAAAATAAGCGCTGCACAAACAATGCCGCCAAAGCCGACAATAAATGCGAAGCGTTTTTGTGTTTGCGTACGAGAAAGTTTTTCAAGAGACGTTACGGCATTCGCTTGGCCGTATCGCCCAATTAGAATTTCAGCCATAAATGCAGGATATGCTAGGCAAAACGCTAAAATTAAATACATTAATACAAACGCAGCGCCACCATTAGTTGCCGTTTGTGTTGGGAAGCCCCAAATATTGCCAAGGCCAACAGCACTACCTGCTGCCGCCATGATAAATCCTAGTCGAGAGGAAAACTCTCCACGTGAAGCACTCATATATTTTTCTCGTTATTAGTTTGCCGCCCAATCTACTGTAAATTGAAATAAATTAATAGAGTGAGTTCACTTGATTTAGATCAATAAGATTAAAAAAATGTAAACAATCAAATTCGCTAAATTGTTAAATGTAATAGTTGCGTAATTCGATAAAGGGCGAGCGCGCTACCATGAACTGGTCTTGTTCTTTAAATGGCAGCGATGTGGCAAGCGTAAAGTAAATTTTGCACCGCCGAGTTCTTTTGAGCGAGATACTTTAATATCGCCGAAATGCCATGCGATGACTTTTGCTACGATAGCAAGCCCAAGGCCATAGTTTTTGGCCGCGCGGTTACGGTGATTTTCTTGCTGGAAGAAAGGCTTTAATACGTTATCTAGGTTTGCTTCATCAATGCCCGGGCCATCGTCTTCAATTTCAATAAACGTGTCAGCGTGGGTTTGCGTCGTGCTAATCGTAATGGTGGTTTTTGCAAAGTCAGCGGCGTTACTTAGTAAATTAACAATGGCGCGGGCTAACCAGTGTGGATCCACATAAAGCTGCTGGGTATCTGATTTTATTTCAAGTTTGATAGATTGCGCATTGAGCTTAGGTTCAACTTGATAAAAACAGTTATCAAATAGCTCAGTACTGGTGATGGCAGTAGGCGATATTTGATACGATTTTTGCTCAAGGGTCGCGTATTCTAAATAGCTGTTGAGCATGGATTCCATTTGATCTAAGTCGTTTTCCATGCGTTCAAGGTAATGCTGAATTTTAGTTGGATCTTTGGTATCTATCGCGGCATCTAAGCCAAATCGTAAACACGCAAGGGGAGTGCGGATATCGTGCGACATACTCGATGCGAGTAGTTGGTTTTCTTCGATCAGCTGCTGAATTTGGTCGGCCATGCGGTTGTAACTGGTTTCTAGCTCACGAATATAGCTTAGCCCGGTTAAGTTGATACGAGCATCGAGGTTGCCATTGGCAAATTGTGCGGTGGCCTTGTTTAGCAAACTTAATCGTTTGGTAAGCGGTGCGAGCCACCACCACATAAAAATACAAATGCCTAGATAAAAACCAACGGTCAAAAAGAGATCGGTACGATTAGTTGGCATTGGCGGCTTTTCAACACGCAACTGAATATGGCTATCAGCTAATGCAGCACTTGTTTGAATCAAATAAAAACCTAATTCGTCTTCTAGGGTAATACCGCCAGGCACCAGTAATTCACCGTGTAGTTCACGAGGCAACGCAAGCTCACTATTGCTGTGGTAACTCAAGCTAAAATGACTTGCTTGGGTGAAGCGTTCTAAAAAGGCTTCATGTTCGCTTTTAGGGTGATGGCTTATTTCAGCAACCACGCCTGCAAGTATTTGCTTTTCAACTTTAAAATTATCGTGATTGCTTGGAGGCGCACTTAATGAATCAATTAACCAACCAAGAATAAATGATGAAATCAGTGCGCCTGTGATCAGGCTAATATAAAGCTTTTTCATTAACTACCAAGCTTGGCTTACGAACAAATAACCTTTACCCCAAATGGTTTTTATTTTATTTGGGCTTTGTGGGTCGTCGCCAATTTTCTTACGAAGTGCAGAAATAAGCACATCAACGCTTCGATCTAAGCCGTCGTATTCCCTGCCTTTGGTCGCCAAAAACACGCTATCGCGGTCGAGAATTTGATCCGCATTTGATGCCAAGTAAAACAACAAAGAATATTCTGCATTTGAAAGGGCGAGTTTAGCACCATCTAAAAATACGTCGCGTGACAAGGTGTCGATTTGTAAACTTCCAATGCTGATCTCATCAGAATTGGCATCCGAGCCCCCTTGTTTTTCACGCATAACTGCATTGATACGCGCAAGTAATACACGTGGACGCACTGGTTTTATGACATAATCACTTGCCCCTACTTCTAAGCCAAGTACTTCATCAATTTCATCACCTTTAGCAGTCATCATAATAATTGGCTGATGATAGAAAATACGTAAATCGCGACACACACTCATGCCATCTTTACCTGGCAGCATTAAGTCAAGTAATACTAAATCGGGGTTATGTTTTTTTACTGCCTGCACAGCTTCGTCACCACGATGACACAAAACAACGTCAAAGCCTTGTTCAACTAAGTACTCACTTACCCATTGTGCAAGCGATGTGTCATCTTCAACTAATAGTATTTTTTTTGCTATATCCATTAAAACAGTCTCCACCGACGTTTCTTTCGCTTATTGGTGTATACCCAATTTACTTTCATTTCTGCGGGCTCGCTGATTTGCCCTGAGCTAATTTCAACTAATTCGTATTGCACTGCTTCTGGCGAGTTAAACTCACTGTCTAATTCGCCAAAGGTACTGCTATACCAGCAGCGAATCAGTTTTTTATCGCTTACTGTGCGAATACAATAATCGCCTCTGACCGGCGCATGCCACTGGAACTTTAATTTGGTGTAACAGTGCTTTCCTTGACGCAATGCCACACATTTTTCAGGGAAAATGGCCAGTTCAGGATTCGATAGTGGCAAATTGACGTTCTTTTCGGCGTCGGCAAAGCACAAGCTTGCGAAGAAAAATAACGCAATTAGCTTGAGCTTAATCAGGACAAATTTAAGGTTAAAATACATAGCGTATGCCAACCTTAGCTTTGTGTCGCAAGCTGTTAGAGATTAATGGACTGTTACTAATTTCTTTGGAATACCAAGAGGATAACCAGCCACCAAGAAACACCCAATCTTCATTAATTGGGTATTCGGCGTGAATTTCAAAGGTCAGGCTATACGCGGCGCTTGGATTGTACTGTGGTCTAAATCCCGCGATTGCTTCGTTGGCATCTACGCCAAAGTAATAACCGGTGAAATCCGATGAATAAATATTTAGGCCCGAGCCAACACGAAATTCCCAATTGCGATAATCTTGAATAGTACTAATAAAACCACTTGCCCAAAGGCTTTTGTGTGCACCTGAGATGTCGTGGAGAATTTCTAACGATAACTGGTGGGTTTTTTCTTTACGGGTAAGGCGAAGACCCGCATTAAAGTCATCTTCACGTTCTTTCACTCCGCGTAGTTCAGATACTAAATCGTCGTCGTAAAAGGTACCAGTTTCGTCAAAGCCTTCATGGGCGTTAATCGCGAATAAATCGAGACTCCAGTCATACTTATCAACGAGGTTGTAACCAATCGTCAAACCACCTGAAAGTTGTGAGTTATCAACATCAAAATAAAATTTGTCGTAGTTGATGGCAACATTGATGTTTAATTCAAAGCCATCTTGGTAGTCCACACCTTGTAAATAGTGTTTATCGACATAGTAGCCAGCACCAAAACTCCAATCCCACGTGAACCCGTCACTTGCCTCGAGTGTGTTGTCTGCATAAAGCCGATTACTAGCAAGGCAGGGCGTCGCAAGCAAGGTGCTCAAAATAAGAAGTGAAATTGTAATTTTGTTCATTGTAATAATTATAGTTGTACTGATCAGTGGCTAAATGCTGTTTAATAAAATACGTATTATATGTATAAATGTGTAGTTCACATGTAAAAAAATGTAGTTGTTCAGCTTGGACAAACAAAATATTTAAAAGTTTTGCCTGCATCCTTGTTATTGGCTTGTTAAACTATGTGTGTATTTATTCCGAGAATAGCGATATATATGCGGTTTTTGTTTTTCTCAACATTTTTGAGTTTTAGTTGTTTTTCAGTTGCGGATAGTCTTGATAACGCAAACGAACAGGTTGATTTTGACCGTTTTGTTAAAGGTTACAAGAACACCATGGTATCTAAATTAAGAAAAAAGGGGATCCCGGGTGCGGCACTGTCAGTTGTAAAAGTAGATGCGGGGGAGTTTGCCTATGGCTATGGCAAAACTAAACGCATTAGCGGTAAACCTATTAACACCAGTACACGCTTTCGTTTAGCGTCGGTATCAAAAACATTTGCGGGATCTTTGGCTGCAAAGCTCGCCAGTGAAGGGCAGTTAAAGCTTGACGATACGGTGACGAAATATCTGCCGGATTTTCATTTCCACAGTCGAGATAAAAAGCTGCGGGTGTCGCATTTATTAAGCCATAGCAGTGGCCTGGTACCCAATGCGTATGACAATCTTATCGAATCACGCATGCCTTATGACAAAATTAAAATCAAGCTTGCAGAAGTAGAGCCGATTTGTTCTCCCGGGCGTTGTTATGGTTATCAAAATGTGATGTTTAGCCTAATTGGTGATGTAATCGAAAAATCCACGCAGATGGATTACAGCACTTGGGTAAATGAATTTTTGTTTAAGCCGTTAAACATGAAAAACGCGAGTCTTGGTATACAAGCCATGATGCAAGATGATAATTATGCTCATCCACACGTGCGGGCACGCAAGCGTTGGTACACCACAAAAATTAAACCAAATTACTATAAGGTTGGTCCTGCAGCAGGCGTGAATGCCAGTGCAGATGATATGGTGCAGTGGCTCAAAGCGCAGCTTGGTCAATACCCAAGTGTGTTATCGAAAGAATCACTAGCGCTGCAAAGTACTCCACAAATTAAAACCAAAAAAGAGTTAAGGCGTCGAGTTTGGCGTAAAAACCTCAATCAAGCTCATTACGGACTGGGCTGGCGCATTTACGACTACAAAGGCGAGAAAATTTATTATCACAGTGGTTGGGTACAAGGGTACCGTGCTGATGTGTTGGTTATTCCAAGATTAGAATTAGGCTTTAGTTTGATGATAAATGCCGAAGCCGGTATTTTGAACGAACTGACTACGGATTTTATTGATTTAACGTTAAAGCAATACAATAAAAAACGCGCTTAAAGCGCGTTTTTTTACGGGTTAACATATGTTTTACATTAACCTTTTGGCAGTTGGATTTTCTTATCTTCGCTTTGTTTATAAAGCACAATAATATGACCAATTGTTTGTAGCTTGATAGCACCTGTTTCGCGAACAATGGCTTCAAAAATAAGCGCTTTAGTTTCACGGTCACTAGTTGGTACTTTCACTTTAATTAGTTCGTGAATGCCAAGTGCGTTTTCGATTTCGAGTAACACACCTTCAGTTAAACCATTTGCACCTAAAAGAACAACTGGATTTAACGCGTGTGCTTCGCCTTTTAAAAACTGCTTTTGTTTGTTTGATAACTTCATATTTAGTAAATTTCGCAGAAATAATCTTGAATTAAGGGTATTCTACCGCCATATATCCAATATTACTAATTCTAGAGTAGAATTTAATGGCTAATAAAAAGCATTCGGCAAGTTCAAAACGCTGGTTAAAGGAGCATTTTGATGATGTATATGCCAATGAAGCCCGTAAACTCGGGTATCGCTCGCGCGCTTACTTCAAAATTGAAGAGCTCGACAAAAAAGATAAATTAATTCGCCCGGGACTTACCGTGGTGGATTTAGGTGCAGCACCAGGTGGTTGGTCGCAATATGCGGCGGATAAGGTTGGTGATAACGGCACAGTAATATCTTGTGACATTTTACCAATGGATCCTCTGCCTGGCGTTGAATTTTTACAAGGTGACTTTCGTGAAGAAGCGGTACTGGATGCACTGTTATCACGAATTGATGGTAAGAACGTTGATCTTGTCATGTCGGATATGGCGCCTAATATGAGCGGAAATAACGTGACAGATCAGGCAGGTAGTATGTACTTAGTCGAACTTGCATTTGATATGTGCCATCAAGTACTTAAACCAAACGGCAATTTTGCTGTCAAAGTGTTCCAAGGAGAGGGATTTGATCAATTTGTTAAAGACTTACGTAATAGTTTTAAGACCGTTAAAATTCGCAAACCAGATTCGTCGCGTGCCCGTTCTCGCGAAGTTTATATAGTAGCGACAGGTTACAAACTGTAGTACAGTATTTAAAGATAAATATTTTTTCAATGTTAGATAAGACAAGAGGTTAATGCCTTGAGTGATATGGCTAAAAATTTAATTCTCTGGTTGGTAATCGCCGTAGTTTTAATGTCGGTATTCCAGAGTTTCAATCCAGGCGAAGGCGCTAACCGCCAGCTCGCATATTCGCAGTTTGTAAAGGATGCCCGAGCACAGCAAGTGCGCGAAGCGAAGTTTGATCGCACAGCTGGCATCGTATATGGCACAAAATTAAATGGTGAACAGTTTAAAACTGTTATTCCAATGCACGATCAGTACATTGTTGACGAACTGATCAAAAGCGGTGCAATTGTTGAAGGTGTAGAACCGGAAGAGCAGTCATTATTGGCAACTATCTTCATTTCATGGTTCCCAATGTTACTGCTTATTGGTGTTTGGATATTCTTCATGCGTCAAATGCAAGGCGGTGGCGGCAAAGGTGCCATGTCATTCGGTAAGAGCAAAGCGCGCTTAATGAGCGAAGATCAAGTTAAAACGACATTTGCCGATGTAGCTGGTTGTGATGAAGCGAAAGAAGACGTTACTGAGTTAGTAGATTTCTTACGTGACCCATCAAAATTCCAAAAGTTGGGCGGTAGTATTCCGAAAGGCGTACTAATGGTAGGTCCTCCAGGTACAGGTAAAACGTTACTTGCAAAAGCGGTTGCAGGTGAAGCAAAAGTACCATTCTTTACAATTTCAGGTTCTGACTTCGTAGAAATGTTCGTTGGTGTTGGTGCATCGCGTGTTCGTGACATGTTTGAACAAGCTAAGAAAGCTGCGCCTTGTATCATCTTCATCGATGAAATCGATGCGGTAGGTCGCCAGCGTGGTGCAGGTCTTGGTGGTGGTCACGATGAGCGTGAGCAAACACTTAACCAAATGCTTGTTGAAATGGATGGCTTTGAAGGCAATGAAGGTATTATCGTAATTGCTGCAACTAACCGTCCAGATGTATTAGACCCAGCGCTATTGCGTCCTGGTCGTTTTGACCGTCAGGTAGTTGTTGGTTTACCTGATATCCGCGGTCGTGAACAAATTCTTAAAGTACATATGCGCAAAGTGCCTCTGGCAGACAACGTTGAGCCAGCACTAATTGCACGTGGTACACCGGGTTTCTCAGGTGCCGATCTTGCTAACCTTGTTAATGAAGCTGCTCTTTTTGCTGCGCGTGGTAATAAGCGTGTAGTTAGCATGGCCGAGTTTGATGCTGCAAAAGATAAAATCATGATGGGCGCAGAGCGCAAGTCAATGGTTATGAGCGAGCAAGAAAAAGAAATGACGGCATACCACGAAGCTGGTCACGCTATTGTTGGGCGTTTAGTGCCTGAACATGATCCTGTTTACAAGGTATCAATTATCCCGCGTGGTCGTGCACTTGGTGTAACTATGTATTTACCAGAGCAAGACCGTGTAAGTCATTCTAAGCAACACTTAGAGTCGATGATTTCAAGCCTTTACGGTGGTCGTATTGCTGAAGAACTCATCTATGGTGCAGATAAAGTGACTACCGGCGCAAGCAACGATATTGAACGTGCAACTGATATTGCACACAAAATGGTTACGCAATGGGGTTTAAGTGAAAAACTAGGTCCGCTTCTTTATTCGGAAGATCAAGGCGAAGTTTTCATGGGTCGTAGTCAAACGCAGAACAAGAGCATGTCTGGTGAAACGGCTAAGCTTATTGATGCAGAAGTACGTGACTTCTCAGATCGCAACTATCAGCGCGCTGAAGGTATTCTGAAAGAAAATATGGATATCCTTCACGCAATGAAAGACGCGCTAATGAAGTATGAAACGATTGATGCTGCGCAAATTGATGACCTAATGGCACGTCGCGAAGTGCGCCCACCACGTGATGCACATGATCGTAAAGACGATGACAAGCCAAGTGCTGGCGCAACAGCCACTGGCGACAAAGAACCTCAAGCAGAAAAACAGGTTGATACAGAGAAAAAACCTGAAAATAAACTTGATGACACCGATCAACCATCGGTAAACTAACAACCCTAAAAACCCCGAGCAATTCGGGGTTTTTTTAAATCTACATTTCTATGTCTACTATCAATTTACCAAACGGCAAGGTACTTGACCTAAGCCAAACCCATATAATGGGAATACTTAACCTTACTCCAGACTCTTTTTCTGATGGCGGCAGTTATCAACAAGTCGACAGCGCTGTCATTTCCGCTGTGGCGATGCTTGAAAATGGCGCGACCATTATTGATATTGGTGGCGAATCAACGCGTCCTGGTGCACCTGATGTTGCATTCGAAGAAGAGCTTGCGCGCGTTATTCCAGTTATAGAGGCGATCCGCAAAAAGTCAGATTGCCTTATTTCCATCGATACCAGCAAAGCAGAGGTAATGCGTCAGGCGGTGAATGCGGGCGCTGATATTATTAACGATGTTCGTGCACTGCAAGAAGCCAATGCTTTGGCGACAGCGGCAGAGTTGGGTGTACCGGTGTGCTTAATGCATATGCAAGGGCAACCGCGTACCATGCAATCAAATCCTCATTATGATGATGTGATAAATGATATTAAACAGTTCTTTGTTGAGCGCATAGCTGCTTGCGAAGGTGCAGGTATATCACGCGATAAAATCATTCTCGATCCAGGCTTTGGTTTTGGTAAAACCCTTGCACATAACTACCATATTTTAAAATACATAGACGAGTTTAAAATGATGGGGTGTGAAGTACTTGCGGGCTTATCGCGCAAGTCGATGATTGGTAATTTATTAGGACGCGATGTAGATCAGCGTTTAGCTGGCTCAGTTGCGGGCGCGCTTATCGCCGCGCAAAAGGGCGCTAAGATTATTCGAGTACACGATGTTACAGAAACCGCCGATGCACTTAATGTATGGCAGGCCTGTGAACAAGGAATTACAAATGAGCAATAGAAAATATTTCGGCACCGACGGTGTACGTGGTGAAGTAGGGCAGTTCCCAATCACCCCTGAATTTGCATTAAAGCTTGGCTGGGCGGCAGGAAAAGTACTGTCTAAAGCGGGCACTAAAAAAGTGATTATTGGTAAAGATACACGTATTTCGGGCTACCTTCTTGAAACATCGCTTGAAGCAGGTTTAGTAGCAGCTGGCATTGATGTTATTTTATTAGGGCCAATGCCAACGCCTGCAATCGCGTATTTAACACAAACGTTCCGTGGTGAAGCAGGTATCGTTATTAGTGCCTCTCACAACCCTTATCAAGACAATGGCATTAAGTTTTTCTCATCACAAGGCACTAAGCTAGATGATGCGTTAGAACTTGAAATCGAAGCCATGATGGATGAAGAAATGACGTGCGTTTCTTCAAAATCGCTCGGTAAAGCAAAGCGCCTTGATACTGCGGCAGGACGTTATATCGAATATTGTAAAAGCCAGTTCCCAAGTGCCTTATCGCTTGAAGGTTTACGTATTGTGGTTGATTGTGCCAATGGTGCAACTTATCACATTGCACCCGATGTTATGCGCGAACTTGGCGCTGAAGTGATTAAAGTGGCGTGTGAGCCTAATGGTTTAAATATCAACGCAAAATGCGGCGCAACCCATGTTGATACCATGATCCAAAAAGTGCTTGAAGTAAAAGCTGACGTAGGTATTGCCTACGATGGTGATGGTGATCGCGTGATGATGGTTGACCATAAAGGCCGTGTATTTGACGGTGATGACATTGTTTATATCATTGCGAAATACGCGTTCGAGAAAGGTGAACTTGGCGGCGGTGTTGTTGGCACTGTAATGTCTAACATGGGCCTTGAAAATGCGCTTAAGTCACTCGGCGTTGAATTTGAACGCTCAAAAGTGGGCGATCGCTATGTGCTAGAGCTTTTAAAGCAAAAAGGCTGGAAAATTGGTGGCGAAAGCTCGGGCCACATTCTAAATCTTGACCGCATCTCAACAGGTGACGGCATTATATCTAGTCTACAAGTGCTTGCTGCCATGGTTGAGAGCAATCAAACACTTGAAGATTTAGGTCAAGGCTTTACAAAGTACCCAATGAATATGATTAACGTGCGCTATGCAAAAGGCACTGAACCGCTTGCAAGCAACGATGTTAAGTCTGTGATTGCTGAAGTTGAACAGCAACTGGGTGATAAAGGCCGTGTGTTAATTCGTAAGTCAGGCACAGAGCCTGTGATCCGCGTTATGGTTGAAGCAGAAAAAGAGAAGCAAGTCTTCGATTTCTCAAAGAAAATTGCTGATGTTGTTGAATCTATAAGCAAACAACTCGAAAACGCACAATAACTTCTTGTAACTTTTAGCGAGTCAGGATAACATCCTGCTCGCTTTCTAAATTGGAGTAAGCAATGGCACAACGCAAACCTATGGTTGCAGGCAACTGGAAAATGAATGGCTCACTTGAGCTTGTATCTGAACTTGCCGAAGTAATCACGAAAATTGATACCTCTGACGTTGATATTTTAGTTTTCCCGCCATTCCCTTTAATTAAATCAGCACTTGATGCAGGTTTGAAAGCAGGCGCACAAACAGTGTCAGAAAATAATGCAGGTGCATTTACTGGCGAAGTTGACGCCCAATTGATTCGCGCACTAGGTGCAAATTACACCTTAGTTGGTCACTCAGAAAGACGTGCTATTTACGGTGAAAGTAACGAAACAGTTGCTGCTAAATTTGCCAAAGCACAAGAAAATAATCTAACACCAATCCTATGTGTTGGTGAAAGTGAACAAGAACGTGAACAAGAATTGACCGAACAAGTTGTTTGGCAGCAAATCGATGCGATTATTAGCAAATTAGGTGTAGATGCACTTGCTAATAGTGTGGTAGCATACGAGCCCGTTTGGGCAATAGGCACAGGTAAAACTGCATCGCCTGAACAAGCACAAGCTGTGCACAAATTTATCCGTAGCAAGCTGGCTGAACTTAATAGCGAGTTAGCTGCAAAAATACAACTGCTTTACGGCGGTAGTGTTAACGAGAACAATAGCGAACAATTATTTGCGCAACCAGATATTGATGGTGGGCTAATAGGCGGAGCAAGCCTTAAAGCTAATAGCTTTGCAACCATCTGTAATAGCGCAAAAGGAAATGGCTAACAATGTACGAAATTTTATTAGTAGTTTATCTTATCGTCGCACTTGCTTTAATTGGATTTGTATTAATCCAGCAAGGTAAAGGTGCTGATATGGGTTCATCATTTGGTGCTGGTGCGTCTGGAACTGTTTTCGGTTCAAGCGGTGCTGGCAACTTTATGACAAAAACAACAACCACTTTAGCGACAGTGTTTTTTATTTTAAGCATTGTGTTAGGTAACTTAACAGCAGGTCAGATTAAACAAACTGACGAGTGGTCAGATTTATCATCAGAAGCGCCTGCTGCAACTACAGTTGTTGCTGAACCAAAAGATAAAGACGTTCCTGCTTCACAAGACAAAAGCAACGACGTTCCAAATTAATAAATAACATCTTCGCGGATGTGCTGGAATTGGTAGACAGGCAGCGTTGAGGTCGCTGTGTGAGCAATCACGTGAGGGTTCAAGTCCCTCCATCCGCACCATGTATTTAAAACCCAAGCTAATGCTTGGGTTTTTTTATTTCTTCATTTTATCTACCAAACTATATGCGTGTTATTTTTAAAGTGTAATAACACTCATTGGTTAGCTTATTTGCTGCTAACCCCGCTTTTGCCGATAGTGCATTTATTATAAAAGTGCCTACCCCATAATTATTTTCGTTATTTGGTTTTGTGTTAATGCGATTACTAAAAGAAATGCTGTGTTTGCTTACTGTAATAGATAAATTACCTTCGCCATAAGTACGAAAATTTGAATCAATCTGTGCCATTAATAAGTTTAATTCGTCTTCGTTTAATGACACAAAGAAGGTGTCGGCTTTAATTTCTACTAAAAGTGAATCGCTGTACTTTTTCTGCCAATGATTTAAAAAGCTTATAAAGTCAGTGCTCGATAGATTTTTCTTATCCCCTGTTACCCATAGCCCTAAGATGGTATTTGCAAGTTTTACCGAGGTTTGATGAGTTGTCTTAAGTTCAGCAACTTTCTTAAGTACTTGCTCTGTCAAATCATCCATATGGTCAAATTGAGACAATTGGTGGCCCAGTAAAGTTAGAGGGTGGCGGATTTCATGACTAAGAAAACTAGAGAAAGCTTTCTCTCTTGCTATTGCTTGTTGCTCATTTTTAAGTGCACTTAGCGTTACCGTTTTTACGGTATCTAACTCACTAAAGCGTAATTCCGTAGCTATGTCTCGAGTTTTAATGCTCTTTACAAACCGTGATAGTTGATTACGCACTTTAGATAAAACATGGGATAACCAAAAGGTGAATAAAAACAAACTACTCAAACATACATATAACAGCAATGGTCTAATATCAAATGATTCTCCCTTATCAAACTGATGCACAACATAGACTTTTCTTGCTGTTTCATGGGCTTGGTAAATCAGAAAATAACTATCATGTTTCTCGGTTTCAAAAAAATAAACGGTATTAACCTCTGATAAATTGTTTAATTGATCACGATTTAAAAGGGAAAAGTCTAAGAGTACGTCACTGACTTTGCGAGCTCCGCTGCTAATTTTTTGCTGGGTACTGATAAACTGTTCTGCATCCTCAAAAAGATAAAACTCAGCAGTATCGTCCAATGCAAACCAATAAAAAACTATTGATAAGGCTGCAAACAATAAACCAAAAACAATAAATGGAATGAGAATATTGCGATTAAGGTAAGCGGTTAAGGATTCAGTTGGCTTCACGAAGTACAACTCCTACACCTTTAATTGTATGTAATAACGGCGTTTCTTGTTGATGGCTTATATTGTTTCTTAAGCGGCTAACGAGCGTCTTATACATAGCCGTTGTCACATTATTATCGGGCCATAACTTTTCTAAAATGATTGCTTTACTTACCGGTGCTGGGTAGTGATTGATTAGCAGTGTAAGTAACAGCCATTGTTGTGGCGATAGGCTGATAACACGTTTACTTCGGGTAGCAATTCGTTGCTGTAAATCAATGGTCAGATCACCCAACACAAAAGGTTTAGACCTGATACTCGGTTTTTTAGCCTCAAGCAATTTAAGGCGAATTGTTAACTCTGCCAGCTCAAAGGGTTTGGTTAAGTAATCGAGGGCACCAAGCGAAAAAGCCAAAAGTTTATTATCTAACGCAGCTTCGGCGGTTAAAAAGATGATAGGAGTATCTGGTTGTGCGGCTGTAAAATGTGTAGCGAGTACAAACCCAGTGCCATCAGGTAAACCGATATCTAAAACAATCGCATCATACTCTTGCTTGGAAGAAATCTCTTTGGCAGCGTGCACACTATCGGCAAAATCGACTTCAATACCTTCATTATTGAGAAAATCGATCGTGTTTGCAGCCAGTGCCCTGTCGTCTTCAACAAACAAAATTAGCATTTATTTCCCACTTCATTCTATTTTTAAGGTTTCAATAAAGGATAATCATAACTCGACTATTATTACTGCAGTTACCTTTTCGTTACCTTGTTAATTGTAAGCTATTTGATATCGGAGGCATCTAGTTATGAAGAGAAAAACGGTTATGACGTCAAATATTATTGCAATTGCTGCAGCATTGAGTGGCTGTGGAGGCGTATCTGAGTCACCTAATCAAGCAAGTACAGGGGCTGACTTAGTAGTAAACAACGCGACTATCTATACGGTTAATAACGCATCACCCTTGGCACAAAGTATGGCCATTAAAAACGGTAAGATTATTTATGTAGGCGATAATGAATCTGTAAATGAATTTATTGGTGATAATACAGAAATTAAAGATTTGGCTGGCAATTTGGTATTACCTGGCTTGCATGATGTGCATATTCATCCACTTGAATCCGCATCAGAGGCAACACATTTTACCTTGCCAGAATATGCCTATATTAACGAATATCAAGCTGTGATTGAGAATGCCAGCATACAGCACTCAGATGCAAAGTGGCTTATTGGTTATGGTCACAATATTGATGGCTTACTTGAACTGACTCAATCACCGCGTGCTGCTATCGATCAAGTAGTTAATGACCGACCTGTAATTATTATGGAGCAAACCTCTCACTCCATGTGGGTGAACTCTAAAGCGCTCTCAATTGCTAATATTACACAGCAAAGTCGCGACCCCATCGGCGGAGTATTTGGTCGTGATGAAAGTGACGTATTAAATGGCATTTTATATGACAATGCTGGCAATTTGGTGATGGATCTTGCAATGCAAAGCCAGGGTGATGAAGCAACAGAAAACTATTTTGGTTTTCTTGAGTATACCCAGCCTGAATTATTAAAGCATGGCGTTACGTCAATCAGTGATGCACGTGTTTATTGGCAAAGAGGGCAACTAGATACCTGGCTTAAATTAGCAAACGATGATGCACTTAAAATGCGGGTGAGTTTGGGGCTTTGGGCTTACCCTGAAGCCAGTGATGAATCTCAACTAGCTAAATTAAAATCCTTGTATCAAGCGTCTCAAGATTCTTTACTAAAAGTAGATCAGGTTAAAGTTTACATGGATGGAATCCTAGTCAATACAACGGCTGCATTAAAGGCACCTTATGAATACAGTTGGTTAGCACTGGATGGTGATAAAGGTCTTAACTATTTCACACAAGCGCGGTTAGCCAAATATATTGAAGTGTTAGAGCCTATTGGTTTTGATTTCAACATTCATGGCATTGGCGATCGTGGCATTCATGAAGCCCTTAACGCTATTGAAGCAGGCTCCAAAGGCATTGGACGCCATCGTATCACGCATCTTGAAGTTGTGGACTCGCTCGATTTACCTCGTTTTAAAGAGCTCAGTGTGATAGCAGATGCACAGGTTGCAGGGGAGTTTACAGAGCCCCATCACTGGCCTGAAATGACGCCTTTACTCGGGCATCAACGTAGCGATCGTTTAGTGCCTATTGCCAGTTTAGTTGAGCAAGGTGCGATGCTTACGCTTAGTAGTGATTGGAACGTGAGCACACTCAACCCTTTTGTTGGTATTGCACATGCTGTGAGTCGTGCACCTGAGGCAATTAGCATTGAACAGGCTATCGAGGCATATACTATCAATGCGGCTTATGCGATGCGACAGGAGGATAGAGTAGGCTCGTTAGTTGCAGGAAAGGAAGCTGATTTTATTGTATTAGATCGCAATATTCTCACCTTGGACGCCGCCCAAATAAAGCAAACAAGGGTATTACAAAGTTATGTTCAGGGAGAAGTGGTGTTTACAGCTAAATAGCAATGTATGGAATCGTTAATGTGTTACAGCAGTCAGTTAAATGGGTGACTGCTGTAACGAAGAGAAAAAGTTTGTTATTGACTAACAACCGCTGCAATTTGCGGTTGTACATCCAAACCATAGCCGAAGAAAGTCGCAGCAATTAGCACTACAGAAGCAGCAATCATTAGCTTCACTAATAGCGGCAAACAGAACTTAAACCATTGACCATAAGGTACACCCGCCATACCTATGATACCCATTAATACGGCATTCGTTGGGATAATCATATTTGAGAAACCATCACCAAATTGGTATGCAAGTACCGCAACTTGGCGTGGTACACCAACTAAATCACCCAGAGGTGCCATGAGTGGCATGGTGACATATGCTTGGCCTGAGCCAGATGGAATAAAGGTATTTAAAAGAGTTTGAATAACCAACATGCCAACAGCTGAGATTTCAGCACTGACATAAGATAACGGTAAGCTCATACCGTACACTAGGCTGTGAAGAATTTTACCGTCATCAAGAATAAGTGCGATACCACGTGCAACACCAATTAGAATTGCGGTTGTTACTAAATCTGAGGTGCCTTCAATAAATTTATTTGCAGCAGTGTTTGCATCAAGTTTACCCAATACAGTAATAACAAGGCCCCAAGCAACAAATAAGCCGCCAAGTTCATACAAGTACCAGCCTTTGGTTGCAATGCCCCATACAGCGATTACTAAGGTGGCAATAAAGCTTAATAACACCAATTGGTGACTACGATTAAGCTTAGGATAGTCATGGGTTTCTTTGCCTTCTAATGGGCAAGGAATGCCTGCCATCAACGAGCGAGATGGATCTGCTTGTACTTGTTTGGTGTATGACCATACATGATGGAAGCCAATTAATACGAACGGCACGAAAATCGCTAAACGTAGCCATAAACCTGAATACACAGGTACTTCGGCAATTTGTTGGGCGATTAATACAGTAAATGGATTAAATGCAGATACGCCATAACCGATGCCATAGCCAGCAACAATCATACCGACTGCCGTCATCGCATCTAGGCGCATGGCTTTACATAATGCCACTAAAATAAGTACAAATGGAATGTATTCGCCTGCGGTACCAATTGCACTCGAAGCAAGGGCAAAACAAAACACTACGGCAAAAATGAGTTTTTGCGGCTTATCGCCATGTTTTTCTAATAAACGGCCAATTAACGCATCTACTGTGCCTGTAGCACGCGCGATTGCGAGTACACCACCCACAATTAACACAAAAAAGATAACATCCTGTGCAGCGGCAAATGCACGTGGAATTGCCGTTAGAAAGTCCCAAGGGGTAAGGTAATGACTTTCAGCGGCGACCTGATAAGTGCCAGGTACTACGGCTTGACGGCCATTTGCTGTTTCTACGGTATCAAAAAATCCTTGGGGTACAATCCAAGTAGCAAGATAAGCGACAAACATCATCGCGAGTAGCAAAACTAGCGTATGAGGTACTTTCAATGTCTTAGGCATAAATAAATCCAGTTGTGGGAAAGGCCAATAGTTTATTCGTAATTTCGGTGCTTAAAAAGAGGAGATTGTAAACAAATTAGAATGGCTTATCGCGAAAGAGTGTAACTTATGCGCGGAGTACAAATGTGGCTTTAGTTTTTAAGGTGCATAACAGCAATGAAAATGGGTTTTGCGAATGGACAGAGGAAAACAAAAAAGCACCATTGGGTGCTTTTTATGTGTGTTAACTAACAGGTTTTAGTTAATTTGCTTCATATGGTAGTGGATCGCTTGCCTGGTTTAACTCAAATGCTTCTAAACGCTCTTGGCAAGCGCCGCATTTACCGCAGGCTTTTTCTCGACCGTTGTAGCAAGTCCATGTCTTACTGTAATCGAGGCCCATATTTAAACCGTCGGTTAAAATTTCAATTTTAGTATTATTTAAGTATGGGCTAACTATTTCAATTTCTTCGTAGTTAGCGATGCGGCACACATCATCCATTTTTTGTACAAATTCAGGGCGGCAGTCTGGATAAATTGCATGGTCGCCTGAGTGAGCGCCGTAAAATACCTTGTTGGCTTTAAGTGAAACTGCATAGCCAACAGCAAGTGATAATAAAATCATATTGCGGTTTGGTACCACAGTAGATTTCATGCTTTCTTCTTCGTAGTGACCTTCCGGTACGTCAATATCGTCAGTCAGTGATGAGCCACCAATTAACTGGTTGATTGCTGAAATATCAACAACCTTATGAGAAATGTTTAATTCCGCACATACGTCTGCTGCAACTTTTAATTCTTTAACATGACGCTGGCCGTAATCAAACGAAAGTGCATACACTTCATAACCTTGGCGAATGGCTTTATTTAAAACGGTATATGAATCCATTCCACCAGAGTAAATTACAACAACTTTTTGCGACATATTTCTCTCACTTTAGCTATAATAGCGGTTTTTGCGGGCGCGATAGTCTACACCTTCGTGACCTTGAAGACAAATCTAGCAGTAATTAGAGGCGTACGTTGTACAAAATTAACGAAGTATTCGAAACCATTCAAGGTGAGGCAAGTTACACAGGTTGCCCATCTATATTTATTCGCTTGCAAGGGTGTCCTGTTGGATGTGCTTGGTGCGACACTAAGCAAACATGGCATACGGACGATACTTATTTAGTTGATCTTGCTGACACAGTTGAAAAGAAAGCTGACTCGGATTATTTTGCTAATTGCACCGCAGAACAAATTCTTGCGCTAATTCGCGACAAGCAATATCAAGCAACGCATATTGTGATCACCGGTGGAGAGCCATGCATGTACGATTTAAACCCACTTTGTGAATTACTTCATGAACACGGGTTTTCTACGCAAATTGAAACCAGTGGCACATTTGAAATTTTAGCGCCAGCAACAACGTGGGTAACGGTATCACCAAAAATTAATATGCGTGGTGGCTATAAAGTACTTAAAAGCGCCATGCAACGTGCTAACGAGATTAAGCACCCAGTTGCGATGATGCGCCATGTTGAAGAGTTAGAAGAGCTATTTGCTGAAGCAGGGCATACACCAGAACTCGTTTATTTACAGCCTATTAGCCAAAAGGCAAAGGCAACGCGCTTAGCGATTGAAGTGTGTAAGGCTAAAAACTGGCGCTTATCGGTGCAAGTGCATAAGTATATTGGTATTGCTTAACTTTCATTAGTTAACGTACGACATAGAAAAGGCGCTAAATA